>DALYUO010000086.1:8309-10388 GCA_031981225.1 Pararcticibacter sp. | reverse complement strand
GGGGCTGATATGTACAACTATATAGGGGCGGGCATTTATAGCAGTTCAGGGACTTTTACCCATACCATGAGCAATGAAGACCCCTGTCTGAACAATGATATGGGGCAGCCCAGCATTGATATCTATTACCGGTTTACGTTATACAACACTGCTCAGGTTACCCTGTCGCACTGCGGCAGCGGCTTTGACACCTACCTGTACCTGCTGGATGACTATGGAAATGAGATAGCCTGGAACGATGATAATACAGGTCCTCTTTGTCCGGGCTCAGAGGCTTATTTGCAACTTACACTTACCTCCGGCAGCTATTATGTAGTATCGGAAGGAAATGGCAGCAATACCGGCAATATCGTCACGACGGTCAATGTGAGTATGCTGCCCACTACGCCGGAGATCAGCTATACGTTCCCTACAGAGGTTTCCCTGGGGAGTCCGGTGTCGGTGAATGTGACCAATACCGGAGCGCCAGCTGTTTCGGTAAATACGACCACGACTTACGCGGGAACAGGTTCGGCCGGCATGACCAATGCAGGGGCGCTGTCCTCGACATTTAATAACCCGCTGTCGGTAGCAGTGGATGCATCAGGCAATGTCTATGTAGCCGATGCCGGAAACAATGCTATCCGGAAGATCAGCAGCTCGGGTCAGGTGAGCACCCTTGCCGGTGCCGGCTACGCCGGCTATGCAGAAGGTGCCGGAACCAGTGCCCAGTTCAGACTTCCGTCGGCGCTGGTGATTGATGCTTCAGGTAATATCATCGTTACGGACCAGCAAAACCACCGGATCCGGAAGATCAGTCCGTCAGGAGTAACGAGCATCTTCGCAGGCAATGGAACGGCTGGGTTTGCCAACGGTACAGGAACGGCATCCAGCTTTCAGTACCCTGCAGGATTGGCGATGGACGGTTCCGGAAACCTTTATGTAGGTGATATGTGGAACCACCGGATCCGGAAGATCACTCCCTCAGGGGTGGTGACCACTTATGCAGGAACAGGAGTGCAGGGCAGTACAGACGGTCCGGCGGCTTCTGCCTCCTTCACGTATCCTATCGGTTTAACCTTTGATGCCTCCGGCAACCTCTATGTGGTGGAACGCCAGGGACAAAGGGTACGTAAGATCACCCCTGCAGGTATAGTAAGCACCCTTGCAGGCAGCGGGACAGCAGGCTTCGCCAACGGGACAGGGACAGCTGCCAGTTTTAACTGGCCTAATGCCATTATGTGCGATAATAGCGGTACTCTTTATGTATGCGACCAGTTAAACCACATGGTCAGAAAGGTCACTTCATCAGGCGTGGTGAGCACCCTTGCCGGAACAACCACCGCCGGGGTGGTCAACGGCACGGGAGACCAGGTGCGCATGAACGGACCTTTCGGCATTTGCCGTGACGCACAGGGGAATCTTTATGTGGGCAACAATACCGGCAACGTGATCCGCAAGATCACCTTAACGCCGGCCTTCACCATCGGCCCTGCCTTACCTGCGGGACTGGCGCTGAACGGCGAAACCGGGACGATCTCCGGGACGCCTGCCACCGCCAGCCCGGCCACCACGTACACGATAACGGCAAGGGGCAACGGCGGGACAGCCACCACGACCATTACCTTTGCTGTGACCGGAGGCGGCCCCCGGCCAAGCCAGGACCAGAACTATATCCTGACGAGTACACCACTGAAACCCTTTGACGGAACGGTGGACGTGACCAATAAAGATGCAGCAGAAGTACAGCATACCATCCAGTACTTTGACGGACTGGGACGTCCTCTTCAGACGGTACAGTATAAAGGGGCCCCGGCGAAGGACAAAGACCTGGTCACCCCCAACGAATACGATGCCTTCGGCAGGGAGGCAAAGAAATACCTGGGCTATGCAGCCCAGCCCAACGATGGCAGCTATAAGCCCAACGCACTGACGGCAGGTTCAGGGATCTTCGGGTTTTATAATCCCGCAGGGACGGAAGAGCAATTGGCAAACGGGGTGCGTCGGATCTCAGCTCCCTTTGCCGAGACGCGGTTTGAGCCTTCACCGTTGAACCGGGTGGAAGAGCAGGGTGCATCCGGTAGCCCCTGGCAGTTAAGC
>DALYUO010000086.1:0-8299 GCA_031981225.1 Pararcticibacter sp. | reverse complement strand
ATACAAGAGGACGTTGAGCAGCACGGGCAACTATGAGGCCAGCCAGCTGTACCTGACCATTACCAAAGATGAGAACTGGACAAGCGGTAAAGCCGGCACAACAGAAGAATATAAAGACAAACAGGGACAGGTGGTATTAAAAAGGACCTGGAAGGATGAAAGCACCCCTTATTCCACCTACTACGTCTATGATGACTTTGGCGACCTGAGCTTCGTGCTTCCTCCGGGATCAGAGCCCGACGGGGGCATGGACGATGCCCGCCTGAACAAATACGGCTATCAGTATCGTTACGACGGAAGAAGGCGTCTGATTGAAAAGAAGATCCCCGGGAAAGAAGGATGGGAAAGCATGGTGTACAATAAGATTGACCAGGTGGTGCTCACTCAGGACCCCCGGCAGGCACAGAGCAGTAAATGGAACTTTACCAAATACGACGGCCTGGGCCGGGTGGTAATGAGCGGGGAATACCAGAACACTTCCGGTACGCGTGCTTCACTTCAGACTACAGCCGATGCCCAGACCGACACCCTGTGGGAAAGGTATACAGGAGGCAGTACAGGAGAAGGCTATACCAACCGGACTTTCCCCACCAGCTACAATAAGCTGCTGAGCGTGAACTATTACGATGACTACACCTTCCCGGGCAGCACTACATTTGGGGCCCTTCCGGTAGCCCGGAGCCGAATGACCAAAAGCCTGCTGACGGGAACAAAGACGAACGTTCTGGGGACCACGACCATGCTGACCAGCCTGACCTTCTATGATGACGAGGGCAGGGTGATGCAGGTCAAAAGCCAGAACTACCGGGAAGGGCTGGACAGCGTACTGACCACCTACACGTTTACCGACCAGCCGGACACAGTCACCGGCTATCACAGCAGTCCTTCAAACAATGTAACGGTAAAGACCCGCTATCAGTACGATCACATGGGCAGAAAGACCCATACCTGGGAAAGCATCAATAATGCAACCGAAGTCCTTTTGGCAAAAAACGACTATAACGAAGTAGGCCAGCTCTGGAAGAAGGAACTGCATAACGGGCTTCAGACCACCACCTATACATATAATGAGCGGGGCTGGCTGAGCGGGTCTAATTCGACAAAGTTCGACCTGCAGTTGAGGTATAACCAAACAACCAAAGGCGCCCCTGCGCAATACAACGGAAATATCTCCGAGCAGGAATACACGGGGGACTACAGCGGCCATCGCTGGTTCACCTATCAGTATGATGCCCTGAACCGCTTGGAAAAATCGGTATATAATAACAGTAACCTTCTTGGCGAGCATCTGGTATATGACAAGATGGGGAACATCACCAGTCTGACCAGAGGGAACTACGGAACGCTGGGATACCTTTACGACGGGAATCGCTTAAGCAGTGTATCGGGCTTTAAAGCCGGAAGCTATGTTTACGATGCCAACGGCAATGCCTACATAGACGGCACCAGGGGTGTTACCATCACGTATAACGAACTGAACCTTCCCTCACAGGTGAGCGGAGCAGGGACAGCCACCTATACGTATGACGCAGCAGGTAACAAACTGCGGTCTGTACAGGGAGGGATCACCAGGGACTATATCGCAGGCATCCAGTATACCAACGGATTGATTGACTTCATTCAGACCGAAGAAGGCAGGGCAGTACGCAAAAGCGACGGCAGCTACAGTTACGAATACAACCTGAAGGACCATCTGGGCAATACCAGGGTGGTGATCGACAACAACGGCAACAATACCCAGCGGGTGGTACAGGAGGACGAGTATTATGCCTTCGGATTGAACGTTGGAAGATATACACTTGGGAATAAAAATAATTATCTTTACAATGGAAAGGAGAAACAGGATGTCTTAACAGAGGAGTACGATTACGGGGCAAGGTTCTATGATCCGGTGATTGGCCGTTTTAATACAATAGATCCCCTTTCGGAACAAAGAGTATGGGTTTCTCCTTTCAACTACGGCCAGAATAATCCGATCAATAGGAACGATCCGACAGGGGCGTTGGATGATTGGGTTATGGATGAAAATAATAAACCCCACTGGGATCCTAACGTTACCAGCGCCAATGATACAGACCTCAAGAAAGGTGATACCTATATTGGAAAAGAAGGCACTTATTTGGCAAAGAACGGCGGTACAGTTGAGCTGCATGACAAGAACAGCCTAAAGGCGGGCGAGCGTTCCTGGGATTATGTTATTCCCAGTGCATCTAATCAGGATCCTGCCGGTCCAACTTTACAAGAGGCTGTAGCGGCAAATATGCCAGGTCTTAAACTAGCGGAAGGGATTGCAGTAGGAACGGCTGCCTTTGCGTCAGGTGAAGTTGCAGGAGCAGAAGCAGCGGGTAGTTTTCTAGCAAGTAGCATGGCCAGACGTTCTGCCTTTGTAGAAAGCTTAGGACAGCAGGGAACCAATTTGGTATATCAAGGGCTAGATGCAGCAGGTGTAATAAGATATGTGGGCATTACAGAAAGAGCTGCTAACGTAAGATTTGCAGAACATCTGGGAGCTGTAGGAACAGGTAGAGAGTTGTTAAGATATGAAGTTATACCGACAGCTACTGGATTAACCAGGGATGCGGCAAGGGTTATGGAACAGAATCTTATAAATCAATATGGATTAGGCAGAAACGGCGGTCAGCTTTTAAATAAAATCAACTCAATAGCGCCCAGGAACTGGGCTAAATACGGGATAGGACAATAAAATGGCGAGAGTAAATGCGAAAGTAGGAGATGTTTTCTCCGTTAAATTAGGTGAAGGGAACAAAAAGTATTTTCAGTACATCACGAACGACCTTACTCAACTAAATAGTGATGTCATAAGAGCCTTTACACGCTCTTATTCAATAGAGGAAAAACCTAATTTGTCAGATGTTATAAATGATACGGTGGATTTCTACGCTCATTGTATAATTAAACTTGGAACAAAAATGAATGTTTGGGAGAAAGAGGGTCATGTTCCTAGTATAGGGGACTTAAAAAGTATTCTTTTCCGAGTATCAGCAGATTCTGGCTCAAAACCTGGTGAACAAGTAAAGATATCTGATAAGTGGTATGTGTGGCGGATTAATGATAAAGATTTTAAATATGTCGGAGAACTGGAAGGAGAAAGTAGAAATGCAGATATAGGGATTGTTGTAAATCCTTATGATGTAAGGGATAGAATGATCTCCGGGAAATATCATTTCTTCTATCCAAGCTTTAAATAGATATTTTGGGGAAGAAACAGCTTGATGTATTAAAATCAGGCTGTTTTCTACCCAAAAGTAAGTCTTGTCTTAGCCTCTCTGATCAGTGCGCCGAGCGTACGTAAAATATGCTGCCTGTCTTCAGACTGTAGCGATTGCAGTTCGTTGATCTGTTTAACGATATCCTGGTCAAGTTCCTGATCAGAAAGCCCGGTAAGATAATCCAGGGAAACCCCTAAAGCCTCAGCCATACGTGCGGCCGTCTCAATAGACGGTTTTACCTCGCCACGCTCATATCGCCCGATGACCGGGGCGTGTACTCCCAGCTTTTTTGCCAGCTCATCCTGGGACACTTTTCGCTTTTTACGTACCTGCAGAAGGCGTTCACTAAATAAAATAAGTTCTGAATCAGCCATAAAATCAGCCTAAAGTCCAAATCTACGGAACAAAAAGTGTTCATTCAAATCTTAAATTATTTGCATTGTAAAAACAAATACTATACATTTGAACAAAATATGTTCTAATAAACTTTTTTTACAAAATGTCACAGCCAGAGATCACAGAAGCATTACAGCGGGAACTGGGCCGCCTGTTCCTGCAATCACTGAAGTTGAGCAGTCCGCTTTACCAACTGGAACTGGTCCGGGAGAAGCTTTCCGAACGCGGCTACCAGTCTTTCGATAAAGGCGATATTCTGGACGAGATCGCCCAGGTGCAGCACCTGATGGGGCAAATGGCCCAGGAGATGCTAAAAATATACGATACCCTCAAACAACATCAGGAATGATCACCGGCCGCCTGATCACCACCAACCCCGAACTGCTGGTGTATTCCGACAGCAGATTGCACATTACCGTTCTGGGCGGCATCCGCCTGAGCGGGCTGGACCGTCTGAAAGTCACCCTGAAGATCACGATAACCGGTAAACCCACCGGTACGGCCTTCCGTCATAACCTGGACCTGTACAACAGCATCCAGTTAGAGCAGCTCACCGAAAAAGCCTCCGAAACACTGGATATCAGCGCAGTGACCCTGCGGGAAACCATCGATGGCCTGATCTCCACCCTGGAGGAGTACCGCGCCTGCCGCCTGGAAGAGATGAAGCCCAAAAGCCCGGAAAAGAAGGAACTCAGCGAATCCGAACGCAAAGCGGCCATCACGTTCCTGAAATCCAGGGACCTGTTAAAACGTACCCGTGAAATGCTCTCGGCCAGTGGTATTGTGGGCGAAGAAGAAAACAGCCTGATCGCCTTCCTGACATACAGCAGCCGTAAACGCAGGGTGCCCCTTCACCTGATGTTCCTGGGATCCAGCGGCTCGGGCAAAACCTGGCTGCAGGAGAAAGTATCGGAGCTGATGCCACAGGAAGACAAGCTGGAGATTACCACGCTGTCCAGCAACGCCTTTTACTATTTCGGCAGGGAAGAGCTCAAACACAAGCTGCTGCTGATCGAAGACCTGGACGGTGCCGAAAGCGTGCTGTACCCCCTTCGGGAGCTGCAGAGCAAGCGGCGGATCTCTAAGACCGTCACCCTGAAAGACAGCAAAGGGAACCTTAAAACGGTGACCCTGAATGTAGAAGGCCCGGTCTGCGTATCGGGCTGCACCACCCGGGAGAAGCTCTACGAGGACAACGCCAACCGCTGTATCCTGTTGTATATGGATACCAGCGCTGAGCAGGACCAGCGGATCATGGACTACCAGCGGAAACTCAGCGCCGGCCGGATCGATGAAGGGGGACAGCGGAAAGTCAGGGAACTGATGCAGAACGTGCAGCGGATATTGCAGCCCATTACGGTGAAGAACCCCTATGCGACCTACCTGAAACTCCCGGAAGAAGTGTTCAAGCCCAGGAGGACAATGTTATTACTGCTGCTGTTCACCGAGACCATTACGTACTACCACCAGTACCAGCGGGAACTCAAAACCGATCAGCAGACCGGCGAGCAATACATCGAAAGCACCATAGAAGATATTGAAACGGCTTTTCGACTCTTAGAGGATACTTTACTCAAAAAGAGCGACGAACTGAGTGAGGCCTGCCGCAGCTTCTTTGAACGCTTAAAGGTGCATTTGAAAAAGCAGGCAACAGAAAGCTTTTACGCCAAAGAAATCCGCTCAGCTTTCCGGATCACCCCCAGCAGCCTGAAACGCTACCTGTTTGAACTGGAACGGATGGGGCATATCAAAATCACCCGGGGGAGCCGCTATAAAGGCTATGAGTACAAAGTGCAGAACTGGGATGACCTGAAAGCATTAAAACAGAGTGCCGAAACCCTGATCGCAGGGGTGCTCGAACAGATCAAAACAGTGGCCTGTGGCCCGCAGGTGGCCCGCCCGGCAAATGGGCCACTCAACGTGCAGATTACCAGTAAGAAAGGGACAGTGGCCCATAGTAAGTAAAAAATGTACTGTTAGCGAATTAAGCAGAAAGCAAAAAGGTGAAAGCAGAAAGCAAGGACATACCGCTAAAAAATGCGCTTTACATGCGCCAGCAGGCAGGCTTCAGGGAGTGGCTGCGGATCCTGAACTTTGAGTCCAGCAGCCAGCGGGATATGCCGAAGATGTTAACAGACTTTCTGCTTTTCCTGGAAGACCAGGGCTGCAGCAGCCCCGGTCGGGTCACCGAAGGCCATCTTACCGGATACCTGGACTACCTAAGCCAGCGGCCGGGCAAAACCCATGAAGGGGCGCTGAGCAAAAACTATATCCGCAAGCACCTGCAGGTGGTGCGGAAGTTCGCCCGCTACCTCTCAGAAAGCGGGCAGGAAAGCTTTGAAGTGAAAGTGAGGATCACCGGCAAAGCGACCCGCATCAAAAGCATCCTGACCAGACAGGAAGTTGCCAGCCTGTATGAGGCGGCTACAGAAAGTGTACTGGGGTTAAGGGACAGGGCGCTGCTAACCTTGTATTATGGTTGTGGTTTGAGGAAAAGCGAGGGCTTAAGCTTAAACACGGATGATATCCTGCTGGAAAAAGGACTGGTGCTGGTACGAAAAGGCAAAGGATATAAAGCCAGGTATGTTCCTTTGACGGGCAGCAATAAAAAAGACCTGGAATATTACCTGAACTTCTCCCGGCCTTACCTGCTGGGGGGTAAAAAAGAAACGGCCTTATTGCTGAATGTGAATGGCAAACGGTTAAAAACAGCCTTTGAAAGGATACAAAAGCTCAGGAATGCAGCAGAAGTAAAGAAGCCTGTCGGTCCCCATACCCTGCGGCACAGTATCGCTACTCATCTTTTGCAGTCGGGCATGCCCTTAGAACAGATCCGCCGCTTCTTAGGCCACAGCTCCCTGGAGAGTACCCAGATCTATACCCATATCGTCCATGAACTTTGAGGAATACCTGACAAAACAGGGCTTAAAGCCGGATACCATCAGCCAGCACCAGCGGTATATCCTTTACTTTATCTGCTGGCTGAGCGATAACGGTATCTTTATGAGCGAGGTCAGCTACACTACCGTACTGGACTTTACCGATACCCTCCGGGAGGAGGGACGAACCCCCTCTCAGGTAAACCGGGTACTTCTGGCCCTGCGGTATTACTTCGGCTTCCTGATGCAGGAAGAAGGCCGCCCCGGGCCTAACCCGGCGGCAGGCATCCGGGTAAAGGGCGCCGTAAGGACGGTACCCCACGACCTGTTAACGAAAGAAGAACTGGAAGTCCTTTACCACAGCTATGAGGTAAAAGATACCCGGACACACCGCAATAAAGTGATCCTGTCTTTGCTCGTTTTCCAGGGCCTGACCAATGAAGAACTGCATAAACTGCAAGCCCATCACATCAAGCTCAAAGAAGGTAAAATCTATATTCCATCAGGAAGCCAGACCAATAGCCGGACACTGAAACTCCAGGCAGAACAAATCATGGAGCTTTACGAATATATCCATGTAACCCGACCTAAGATACTGCAAGAGCGAACCGCAGAACGTTCAGGAAGAAAGCCAAACACTATCAAAGAAGCAGAAACCATCCACCAGCTCTTTATCAGTATGAACGGTTGTGAGAATATGAAAAACAGTTTACTGCACCTGAACTACGCGCTTAAAAGAATCAATCCCAACTACCGGAATGCCCTGCAGATCAGACAAAGCGTCATTACTGAATGGCTAAAAGAAAAGGACGTACGTACCGTCCAGTACATGGCCGGACATCGCTACGTCAGCTCAACTGAACGCTACCAGACCAGCAGCCTGGAAGACCTCAAAGAAGCCCTGAACAAACACCACCCCCTGAAATAAATCACTGAAATAAAAAAGTAAAATACACCAGCAAGACGAAGTTGGGCGCAGCCCCACTTTTATGCCCCTGTGCGCTGCAAATGGGCATTGAAGTATACTCCGGGTATACTTGGCAGCCCTGCAGGCAGCATGCAGCGGGAAAAAAGTGTACTGCCTGGTATACCGGCCATCAGCTGCATGGTCTGTTCGTTCAGCTATCCATTCCAGGGCTTCACCATCCCCGCAGACCAAAGCTACATTAACATAACAGGCCATTATAGTACAAGGGATTGTCCTATAATCCTGTTATGTTAAGTAGCCCCGCAGCCAGCGCTCACAGCCACGGGCGTAAGGCGCTGTGCAGGTAGTTAAATTGGGGAACCTTCCGTTCCCCAAGCCCCATGGAACCTCCTGCAGATGGAAAGTGCCGCACATAGCCCTTGCACTACAACCAAAGCCCTTTCCATCCGCAGGAGGTCAGCGCGCTTTACTTTGCCGATCATCAGAAGTTTGGGGTGATCATTTGTTAAGCCCCCGAGAGCGGAAGAAGGGGGAGCTGTCAAGGGACCGTGGAATAAATGGCCTTTGCGGGTGAAAGGCCTTGCGGGTTTATGCCGCGAAAGCCCTTTACTGCTTCCCCTTCGGAGGCTACCTTTGCTGCAACAGATGATCATCCTAATCAGTGGCAGGCACTAACAAAAGAACCGCAATAATCCCCTTGTAAAAGAAAACCAAAGTACTAACTTTACCCTCTGGTAACGTTCTTTGAGACAGGTAAAAACCGGTGGCTACGGTTCAGGAGAGATGGCGAAAAAAACGCGTAAGGGAGTATGATTACGGGGCAAGGTTCTATGATCCGGTGATTGGCCGTTTTAATACAATAGATC
>DALYUO010000085.1:18251-18953 GCA_031981225.1 Pararcticibacter sp. | reverse complement strand
ATCCCGATGAAAGGGGCAATGACGCCGCCGATACCATATACAAGCAGATTCCTGCGCAAAAGAGCGCTTGCGCCGATGGGTTTGTAAGCTACGCCCTTAAGCGCCAGCGGAATGAGAATGGGGATAATGATGGCATTGAAAATTACCGCCGACAAAATGGCGCTTTCGGGACTGTGCAGACGCATGATATTTAAGCCTTGTAATGCAGGTATCGATGCGATAAACAAAGCCGGTACAATGGCAAAATACTTGGCAACGTCGTTAGCAATAGAGAAGGTGGTAAGCGTTCCGCGGGTAATGAGCAGCTGCTTGCCGATTTCCACAATCTCGATCAGTTTTGTGGGATCGTTATCGAGGTCTACCATGTTTCCGGCTTCTTTAGCTGCCTGTGTGCCGCTGTTCATTGCTACACCTACGTCTGCCTGTGCCAGGGCCGGTGCGTCATTGGTTCCGTCGCCCATCATCGCCACCAGCTTGCCGTTAGCCTGTTCCTGCTTGATGTAGTTCATCTTGTCTTCGGGTTTAGCCTCTGCGATAAAATCGTCTACACCGGCCTTCTGTGCAATATATTTTGCCGTTAAAGGGTTGTCGCCGGTTACCATGACTGTTTTTACACCCATTTTCCGCAGTCGTTCGAAACGTTCGCTGATGCCCGGTTTAATAATATCCTGTAATTCTATTACCCCGAGTATCGTGCCGTTT
>DALYUO010000085.1:17470-18102 GCA_031981225.1 Pararcticibacter sp. | reverse complement strand
GTCTGCCGTCGCTCATATTGACACCACTGGACCTGGTTTCAGCGGTGAAGCCCACAAAATCGGTATTCTGGAATTCGGGGAGGTTAAATGCCCCCACAGGTATTTCACTTTTGGCAAGTTCGACGATTGACTTTCCTTCGGGCGTTTCGTCTGACAAGGATGCCAGGAGGCTGCTTTTAATGAAATGATCGCGACTGGCACCCGGAGCAGGATAAAAATTGGTAGCCTTGCGGTTCCCAATGGTAATTGTTCCTGTTTTATCCAGCAGTAAGGTGTCGATGTCTCCCGCAGTTTCTACCGCTTTACCTGATTTAGTGATCACATTTGCCCTCAGTGCCCTGTCCATGCCGGCAATACCGATTGCTGAAAGTAAGCCGCCGATGGTTGTTGGAATAAGACATACAAATAGAGAAATGAGCGCAGCGATAGTGATCGGCGTACTGGCATAATCGCCAAAGGGCTTTAGCGTAACACATACTATAATAAAGATCAGTGTAAAGCTGGCCAGCAGGATGGTGAGGGCGATCTCGTTTGGAGTTTTCTGCCTGCTTGCACCTTCCACCAGTGCGATCATCTTATCCAGGAAACTTTCGCCCGGCTCGGTGGTCACGCGAACTTTAATCTTATCAGAA
>DALYUO010000085.1:15254-17460 GCA_031981225.1 Pararcticibacter sp. | reverse complement strand
GTCGGTAGCGATAATGTCGCCGGTTTCACAGACAAAGACATCTCCTTTGCGTAACAGATTGGACGACCTGGTTTCTGTTTTGCCGTTTGCCAGCAACACTTTTGCGGGTGTGTCTTCACGGGTTTTGCGAAGGCTGTTAGCCTGTGCCTTTCCCCTTGCCTCAGCTAATGCTTCAGCAAAATTGGCAAACAATACGGTTAACAGCAGGATCAGAAAGATCAGGAAATTATAAAGCGGAGAACCCTGGTCATCATGGCTGAATGAATAGAAAGTAACATACGCCATGATCAGCGTCCCGATTTCGACGGTAAACATTACCGGGTTACGGAACATGGTCCCTGGATCCAGTTTCAGGATAGATTGCTTCAGCGCCGCACTCACGAGAGCCGGTTCAAAAAGTTTATTTGAAGTTGTTTTCATTTTTACTTAATCATGGTAAAGTATTCAGCGATAGGGCCCAGCACCAGGGCAGGGAAATAGGAGAGGGCGTTAAGAACAACGATTATTACCAGTGTCATTGCACTGAAGGTAAACGTATCAACACGAAGTGTTCCGGCAGATTCAGGGATATATTTCTTTTGCGCCAGAAGCCCAGCAATGGCGATCGGCCCAATGATGGGCAGGAACCGGCCAAAGAACAGCACCACGCCTGTTGATACATTCCAGAATATATTGTTATCGCCTAAGCCCTCAAAACCCGACCCATTGTTAGCGTTTGCGGATGTCATCTCATACAACATCTCAGAGAACCCGTGAAAGCCCGGATTATTCAACCAGTTTCCCGGTTTAACGGCCCATTCAGCATCGGCATAATTTACATTAAAGAACGCTGCCAGGGCGGTGCCGGCCATGATCAGGAAAGGGCTGAGCAGTGTTACCAGGGCAGCGATCTTGATTTCCCTGGCTTCCACCTTGTGCCCGAGAAATTCGGGTGTGCGCCCAACCATCAGTCCGGAGATGAAGACTGCTACAATGAGGTAAATAAAGTAATTGAGAATACCCACGCCGCAGCCGCCGAAGAAGGAGTTGATCATCATTCCGAGCATTTGCCACAGCCCGGTAAGCGGCATGGTGCTATCGTGCATGCCATTCACCGAACCGGTAGAAACTATCGTGGTGATGGTACTCCAGTAAGCTGTTGCCGCAACTCCAAAACGCACTTCTTTTCCTTCCATCGATCCCGTAGGCTGCGAGATCCCCATTTTTGCGATCTCAGGATTACCCCCGGTTTCGCTTGAAAGAGAGAGGATAAGCAGCAGGAACATTCCCAGTGTCATCACTCCGAAAATAGACCAGGCCAGTTTCTTACGCCGGATGAAGAATCCGAACGCAATGATCATAGCCATCGGAATGATCATCTGAGAGATAGCCTCCACCATATTGGTGATATAATTCGGATTTTCCAGGGGATGACTGGAGTTAACGCCAAAGTATCCGCCTCCGTTGGTTCCGAGGTGTTTGATGGCAATCAGCTGTGCTGCCGGTCCCCGCGATACGTTGACGGTGTCGCCCTGCAGAGAAATGAACTGGTCTTTCGGTGCATAACTTGCAGGAGATCCGTTGAAAGCCAGGATAATGGCTATTATTAATGAAAGCGGGAGTAAAAGACGGGTGATCGCTTTGATGAAATACTCCCAGAAATTACCGAGCGTGGTAGTGGATTTATCACGAAATGCCCTGAAAAAGACAACTGCACTGGCAATACCGGTTGCAGCGCTGGTGAAATGCAGGAACATCAGCACAAAATGCTGCGTAAGATAACTTACTCCCGTTTCGCCGGAATAGTGCTGAAGGTTACAGTTGACCACAAAGCTGATGATGGTGTTAAATGACAGATCGGGCGTCATCCCGGGATTCCCGTCTGGATTCAAAGGAAGCTTGTCCTGATAAATCAGAACAAAGAAACCATAAATGAGCCAAACCGAATTAATGGTGAGCAGCGCCTTCATGTGCTGCTTCCAGTTCATTTGCTCTTTTGGGTTAACGCCCGATAGCCTGAAGATGACTGTTTCTAAAGGTTTGAGAAAGTCTGTCCAGACTTTTTCGCCTGCGAATACTTTCGCCAGGTATTTTCCAAGCGGGATGGCGATTACTAACGTTAAGACGTAAGTACTTATAATTCCAAGTAATTCCGAATTCATACGATTAAAATTTTTCTGGTTTTAGCAGTACATAAATCATGTAAATGAATACTGCGATTGCGATA
>DALYUO010000085.1:12394-15244 GCA_031981225.1 Pararcticibacter sp. | reverse complement strand
ATTGAATTAGATTTTTTCGAACCAGTCAACGGATTTAAACATCAGCCGGCAGAAGACCAGCAAAACGAGAAGTAGCAATGTAGTAAGCATGTCAGTTATATTTTCGCAACCTATACCAATTGGCATGCCGCGCCATTGTATTGGTTTATAATTGACTGATTTTAAGAATATTGAGTGTTATTGGTAAAAATAGACAACAAAAAAACCCTTTCATTTTGAAAGGGTTTTTTCATAACGGAAGGGTGCTGTTTTGAATCTATTTGATCTTGAATTCTTCCAGCTTCCGGTATAGTGTTGTTAAGCCGATGCCGAGCAAGCGGGCAGCTTCAGTTTTATTTCCGTGCGTATAATTGAGCACCTTCCGGATATGCTGTTTTTCCATCATCTGCATATTCAGGGAAGTAGGTCCGTCTGGATCATTCTGAAATTCAAAAGGCAGCAACGTCGGTTCGATTAGATCCTTTTCAGCTAAGATGACAACCCGCTCGATCACATTCTTCAGTTCCCGTATATTTCCTTTCCAGGTGTGGTTTTTCAATAGCTCCAGAAAAACCGGATCGAAATGGAGCTTCAACCTATTGGCTTTCCTGCCGTATTCTTTCAGAAAGAACTCTGCAAGCAATTCGATGTCGCCGCGTCTTCCCGATAGTGGTGGAAGTGAAATAGTAAATACCGAAAGACGATAATATAAATCCATCCTGAACTTGCCTTCTTCGGATTCGATCTGGAGATTTTTGTTCGTAGCCGCGATGATCCTTACATTCACCCTGGTGGTGGATGTATCCCCCAGTTTGATAAAGGTTTGCGTTTCCAATACCCGGAGCAGCTTCGCCTGAAGATCCAGATTCATCTCACCGATTTCATCCAGGAAAATCGTTCCGCCGTTAGCTTCTTCAAATAGTCCTTTTTTGTCTTTACCGGCACCGGTAAACGCCCCCGCCTTATATCCAAACAACTCACTTTCGAGTAATTCGGAGTTGAAGCCGCTGCAGTTGAGCGCGACAAAGCTCTGGTGCCTTCTGTTACTTTCGAAATGTATAGCCTGAGCAAAAACCTCTTTGCCTGTTCCCGTTTCACCAAGCAGCAGTACTGTTGTATCGGTCTGCGCAACCTTCCTTGCCAATTGAATGCTTTCTTTTATCTGAGGAGAGTTTCCGATGACCGAGTTGAAATTTGGTTTATCGGTATTCAGACTGTCAAGATCAAAGATTCGCTTTTGCAGCAGCGCTTTTTCGGAAGCCTTGCAGAGTAAGGGAATTATTTTGTCGTTGTCGTCTCCTTTGGTAATGTAATCAAAGGCTCCGTTCTTGATCGATTGCACCCCATCCGGAATATTCCCGTATGCGGTTAGATTGATGACTTCGACGTATGGCTTTCTCCTTTTAATCTGTTCAACAAGTTCTACGCCATCGGCATCCGGAAGTTTAACATCGCTCAATACTACATGAACATCCTCCTGCGACAGGATCCGCAGTCCTTCTCTGCCGTTGTAGGCCTGTTTTACATTATACCCTTCCAGACTGATAATCCTGCAGAGCAGATCATTCAGTTTCTTCTCATCATCAATGATGAGCACACAAATGTTTTCATGGTTTTCTTGCATGTCAGGCAGGAATTTTAGGGCAAATATGCGAATTATCCATCAGGTAGTGCACAGGGTTTCCTGTTATTTGATATACGGGATGATTCCTTCCCGGATTTTATCGACATCGCATAAATATTGCATGGTTTTGAACCAATTATCATTTGATTGCGTAGAAGAGAAAATTGAACTATAATTACCAGTTTATATTATAACCCGTATGGCCAGATTGTTTGGACGCGAACTTCTGCAAAACCTATTTTTTGGGATTTTAACTTTAACAATTGTTTTAGCAGGTTGTGTAAAAGTTAATGTTCTGAAAAAGGAGCAAAAGGTATATATAATAAAAAAGGAATCCGCATATAAGCTGTATAAAAACAACAAACCCTTTTTCGTTAAAGGGGCTTCGGGATTTACCTATCTGGATATATTAGCCCGGTCTGGTGGAAACGCGATAAGAACATGGGATACAGATAATATAGCAGCTATTTTAGATAGTGCCCGTAAACATAACCTCGTTGTTATGATAGGCTTTTCTCTCGTTGATCCGGAACACGACCCTTCCTTTTATAAGGAGCCTTTAAAGGTGAACAGACAATTCAGTGCTATAAAAAGCATTGTAAATAAATTCAAAGATCATCCTTCTGTACTTATGTGGTGCGTTGGAAATGAACTTAATTTTCCCAATCCCCTTATTCCCGATAAGTTTTATCCTGCATTTAATAAAATAGTCGAAATGATACACCAGGATGATCCCGGTCATCCGGTAACAACTACAGTGCTAAATTTTAGCAGAAGGACTATCGTATGTCTTAAGCTGCGTTGTAATATCGATGTCATATCATTTAACATATTTAACAAGATAACCCACTTAAAGAAGGATTTAAAGAAATTTTCCTGGTTTTGGGACGGTCCGTACCTAGTAAGTGAATGGGGCGTAGATGGTCCCTGGGAGGGTACTGAAAAAACAATCTGGGGTGCGCACATTGAAGCGACAAGCACAAAGAAGGCTGAAATCTATTCAACACGATATTCCGTGCACATGCCCCTGGATGATGGTAGATTTTTAGGATCATTTGTTTTTTATTGGGGGAATAAGCAAGAGACCACGCAAAGCTGGTTTAGTCTTTTTGACAGAAACGGATATTCATCCGAAGCTATTGGTGCAATGCAGTATTTATGGATAAAGAAACCGCCTCGTCATCGTGCCCCACAAATAAATTATATGCTTGTTAACGATAAAGGTGCAAGAGACAATATATTGCTTT
>DALYUO010000085.1:5261-12384 GCA_031981225.1 Pararcticibacter sp. | reverse complement strand
CGGCGAACGAGCGTTTGCAGAAGTTTTGCTCCTCAGGCCCGACTCAGCCATTAGTAAAGTCGCCTGGGAGATTATGCAGGAAGATTGGTTCAAAAAAAAATCAGCAAGCAATACTACGTACTTTAAATCACTCGATGGATTGATCTTATCTTCAAAAGGGCTTAGGTTGAACTTTATTGCTCCCCGGCGGGAAGGTCCTTACCGCATCTTTGCTACTATATACGATAAATACGGTAATTTTTCTACCTGTAATACACCTGTCTATGTTTTGAGCAAATGAAGCAAGAACCAGTTAAATCGCCCTCAAAAAGAGAGAAGTTTACTTTACGCCTGATGATCTTTTTAGGCCTCATAAGTATGGGTTTCTTTTTCAGGAGCTTGTTAGACCCCTCTGTCATCGCTAATCCTTTCTTGTATTGGATGCTTGCCATTGGCCTGATATTCAATTGTCTGACGGTACTTCACGAGTGGTATCATTACTATAGCATTGTTGTTCCTGAAACTCCGCCGAACATAAAAGTATATACCGTCGATATTTTCACTACATTTTGTGCAGGCGAGCCTTACGAGATGATTGAGGAAACGCTCGTGGCAATTCAAGCTATAAGGTACCCGCATAAAACCTATTTATGTGATGAAGCCAACGATCCATATCTGATAGAGTTATGTAAACGTCTGGGTGTTAATCACGTTACGCGTACAAAAAAGATCAATGCTAAGGCAGGAAACATCAATAATGCATTGAAACAGTCGGATGGCGAATTATGTGTGGTTCTGGATCCGGACCATGTACCCTTTCCCGGTTTCCTCGACCCGATAGTATCTCACTTTAATAATCAGGAAGTTGGATTTGTTCAGATAGTTCAGGCTTATAAAAATTATAACCATGGTTTAATCGCCAAAGGGGCCGCGCAGCAAACCTTTCAGTTTTACGGGCCGATGATGATGACCATGAACAGCTATGGCACAGTACAGGCAATCGGCGCAAACTGCACCTTTCGCAGAACGGCTTTGGAGTCGATCGGAGGGCATGCTGCAGGCCTTGCCGAAGATATGCACACCGCTATGCAGCTACATGCGAAAGGTTGGAAATCGGTATATGTGCCGGCAGTGCTCGCCAGAGGCTTAGTCCCCACCACATTGTCAGCATATTACAGTCAGCAGCTTAAATGGTCCCGAGGCGTATTTGAGTTACTGGTCGCTACCTATCCAAAACTATTCAGACAATTCACCTGGCGGCAAAAGCTTCATTATTTCACTATCCCGCTCCACTACCTCTCGGGAATAATCTTCCTGATGAACTTTTTAGTACCCATCATCGCTCTGATATTTAGTGTCAGTCCGGTAAATCTGGATCTCAGGGACTTTTGCTTTATTGGTTTACCGCTGCTTACCGCCATCGTTTTGATCAGGCATTTCGTGCAATGGTGGGTTATGGAAGACGAGGAACGGGGATTTCATATTGTTGGAGGGCTTCTTATGATCGGCACATGGTGGATATATATACTTGGCTTGTTCTATACCATATTAAGGAAAAAGGTGCCTTATAATCCTACTCCGAAAGACGGTAATGAGGCAAATAACTGGCCGCTAAATATCCCAAACCTCTGTGTAATAGGATTATCTCTTATTGCGATTGTTTACGGTCTATACAATGACTATAACCCCTACAATCTTGCGATGGCTGGTTTTGCACTGATCAATTGCTTCATTATGTTTTTTAACATCATTGCAAGCAGGCAAGTCCAGTTTCGTCATATCAGGAAATATCATCCTTATCTTGACAGGGTGATGTACCAGGTTCACCTGGTAAAAAGCGTATTCTGGGTAATGAGGCGACGTATCTACAGCGGAATACGGAGTACAGCCTTGCTCATTACCATTTTGGCCACCTGCATTATCCTTTATTTCCTGAATGCCGGCCATCCGGAACGCGAGTATGGTTTCAAAGGGTTAAAACCTGCGGACATGCTTTATGGAATCTATTACCCACAAGGTACAAACGGAATAAGCTCAGTTCGCCGGGTGAAACAGTATCAGGAACAATACCACCATGGAGCATTCGATATTATATCATTATATATTTCCTGGGGAGACAAGGAGCAATCGTATTTGCCTGAAGCTACAATAGATTCTATCTATAACAACGGCTCAATTCCGATGATTACGTGGGAGCCGTGGCAAACGCTGTTTAGTCACCATGCAGCAAGGCATGGGGGAGATAAAAAGGTTTTTTCGCGAATACTACATGGCGATTTTGATCAGTATATTCATAAATTTTCAATGCAGCTTAAAGCGCTGAACCGACCTGTATATCTGAGATTTGCGCACGAAGCTGATAATCCCTTCTATCCCTGGTCTGCAACGGGGGGCAATACTGCTTCTGAATTTAAGGATGCATGGAAGTACGTATATAATTATTTCATTAAAAATCATATTCATAATGTAATATGGGTTTGGAATCCGTGGAAACCCGATGCGGTTAATGCTTATTTTCCTGGCAAGCAGTATGTTGACTGGATCGGTGTAACGAATCTGAACTACGGAGAAAAAGAAGGAGGGAAGGGCTGGTTCACAATGGAGGAGATGTACGCCCAATTTCATCACAACCCGGTTTTCAGAAGTGGCGTTCCTGTAATGTTAGCAGAAATGGGCTCTTCCAGGACCGCTGAAAGGCAAAATGAGTGGTTTAAAGAAGCCATTAACTCTATTAAAACTAAATTTCCCGAGATCAGGGCGATCGTTCTGTTTAACAATGATTCCGATCTTAATGTACCCGCAGGCTCGAATTCGGGTAAGATTGACTGGAGTATTTCCGATCCAAATGCCCTGAAAGAGCTTCTTTACCGCGATAGTAAATCCAATATGCAGGTCGCTGCATTATCAGCAGTTCCTAAGCGCAGGAACGAGGTTGGCGATTTCAGCACTGCGGTTTTCCTCAGGGGAGTAAAAGGTGTGAATTACAATAAGGGCACCTCCCGGTACAAGAGTCACAATCCCTTCAGAAAAAAAGAACTAATCCGCGACTTTACAGAAATAAAACAGTGCGGGTTGAATTCTATTATGTATTACGGTCCGACGATATACGACCGGAACATATTGAGAACAGCCCGGGAATTTGATATGAATATCCAGTATGGGTTTTGGATATCTGATCAGTTTGACTTTGTTCAGGACAAAAAGCAGCTCGATAAGCTGTACAAAGACATATTATCTACAGTATCAGATCTGAAGAGCAACCCAAATATAGTTTCCTGGAAAATCGGCAATCCTGTACTGCAAAGACTGGCAGTGCATTATTACAAGCCGATGCTGATCTACCAGCAGAACGCTTATCTGAATTGGGTAAGAAAGCTGATGCAGGCAATGAAGAAGGAGGATCCTTCCAGAATCATCTCCATTGAAATGGAAGTTAGCCAGGACCTGCCCCGTGCAATAGAAATGACAGAGGATTATGTGCCTGTTGTTGATTCATATGGACTGATCTTGCCGGATATAACTACGCACAAAAGCGAGGCCGTAATTAAACAGCTGAACGTTCCTTATTACTTAAGTAAAGCAAACATCTCCAGCTATCTTGCTCAGGGGCAGGATACTATAGGTTTCTTTATTTCAAACTGGCAGGATGAAGAAACGTCAGACCGGGCTGTGTTTAACGGGTTGAAGGATTTTCACGGTAGAAACAAGCCCGAGTTATATCGGCTGAAGAATCATTTGTTGGGAGCGGCAATACCTGCTATGCCAGTGGTAAAAATACTGCGACCTGCCGGAGCCACAGACGCCCATTCGATGCGCACATATCATGCTGTTGTGCTCATAAACAATAAATGGGAGCTATCCACCGAACTGTCGGAATGGAAATATGAATGGCGGCTGGTTAAAAACAATAAGCATCGTGAGCCTGTTTCGGTGAAGTATTTAGGTGAAGGGGATTTCGTAAGAATCAGTATCCCCGAAAACCCCGATCTGTACAAGCTGCATTTATCCGCATCCCGGGATGGAAAAGTTACAACGGCATCGTCGCCATTAAATACTCCACTGTATGAAATGATGAATAAATTGAAGTTTTAGATCAGTCAGATAAAGCTTCCGCGAAATTTTCAAACGTTTTTTCGCTGATGCCCCATTCGGGCGCAGGTATTTTACCCCATACTTTTGGATTGTCCGCCTGATTAAAATAAGACACTCCGGCAATGACAGGACTTTTTCTGATGGTGAGGGCGGCGTCCTTAAGCCACTTATTCTGAAATGATTCAGATCCCTTTACGCCAAATTCAGTTATGAAAAGAGGCTTATTCACCAACCGCATCCTATAGTTTTTGCGGTTAAAGATTGTTGAAAATGACTCTTGTTGCCTGGGGTCAGTAATATTCTTGTCCGGAAGCCCGTAGATTGCTATGCTGATATAATCAACCATGTCATTTCCAGGCCACCACTCAAGCGACCCTCTGTCGCCTGCCGGGCCCCACACGCGGCGTATATTTTTAATACCGGACCCGAATTGCATAAAATACCGATATGCCTTTATGTAGGTAACAGGGTCCTGGCTTTGCCAGGGATAGCGCATTGTGGGTATTTCCATTTCGTGCGCAAACCTTAAAAAGACAGGATGTTTCGCCCTTGAAATAATGCTATACGTTGTTTCGATGATGGGATCGTACACCCCTTTAACCATGTCCTTCAATACATCTCTGCTTGTAGGCCATCTTTTTCCCCGCCAGGGTTCGACCGTTATGATCATGGATCTCCCTCTTGAATTAATGCTGTCGATCTGGCGAGCTAAAGTTCCGTCTTCAATAGCGCCCCAATCGGCAAATAAATGTTCAACAGATACTGCTGTTTCATTTATAAGCAATTTTCGGGGATCGTACACCCCAATTAGCATTTTGCGATCCGCATTCTTCAAGCCCGATGCCTGACGGTGCGCTTCCTTTTTTAAAGGCTGTATACTATGCCAGTCATCCCCGATAGTTTTAGCCGCTATTTCAAAATAAGCTCTGTTGTTAGCGTTTAAAGGGATCTTCTCCGAACCCAAAACAATGATCGGTTTATAAATCATTCGCATGCGATGAATTTTCCTTCTGATCAATGTTGTTGTATTGTTTGCAAGGGGGTAATTATTACATGTCCGTTCTGATTCTCCAAGAAGAGAGACACTGATAAGGTCGGCAGACTTATCTCCCGGCCAGTATTCGTCGGCTCCAGGATAGCCAGCCGGCGACCACACTATTTTGATGCGGGGAAGAAGCTTTTTCACAAGTCCGGAAAAATGGCAGAATGCTTTTATATATTCCACGGGAGATTGATACTGCCAGGGATATTTTTTCACAGGCACCTCCATATCAGGATTAAAACTCAATAGTACTTTATCCTGAACTCTGGACAGACCGTCGCAAAGCTTTCTGATCTTGTGGTCATAGACACCATTAATTACATCCGCCAGAACATTTACCTGTTGATTGCTTTCATTATACCCAGCCCAGGTTTCAATGGAAAGAAAAACGGTTTTATGATGTGATAAAGAATCAATCAAAGGGCTCTCTTCAGCCGGATCCTGGTCAGTATCCATCCACCGTAAGGAGTAATGGGCGATTGGAGGCATTTGTACAGCAGAAGAGTCGCTCCCATGATAAAAGATACCCAGTACCTGTTGTTTGGTAAGTTTGGTGATGATGTCTTTGTTCTCTGTCTTATTCTTAAAAAAGACATGTCGTTTCGAATAAAGAACGACGCCTATTAAAAAGAATAGAGATAAATACAAAGTATATCTTATGCCCATTACCGCTTCTAAATCTTAAAAATAGCGAAAAAACATCTGCGAGAAGAAATTTAACCGCACACTATTCTATAGGATATCCTTTATCAATCCAGTCTACCTTGATATTCGTAGGAAGGTTAAGAAGTTTGCAGTTCGTAAATCCCTGGGCTTTTAGCATCTCAAAAGCAGGCCGGATGTTCGGACACCTATCAAACGGACAGCAGCCGCAGTACACTACTATGCTATTGTTTTTTGGTATTAATGACAAAGCCTTTCTAAACCGCTCCAAATTATTCTTATCGCTGGCTTTCCCAATATGTTTTGCTCCTTTTATATTTTCAACTACACCTATATTGAAAATGATTGGCCGGGTTGCTTTTGGATTGTTTATCAGAGCGGCCAATGTTGCCGGCGCAATCAACTCATTTTTATTCCAGGGATCCTTCTTCAATTGATACTTCTTCTGAATTTGAGCTTCAGAATTTACTGCTGCTATCAGTATAATGACCAGTGTGCTTAATGTTCTTTTCATCGTTAATAGATTATTACGTATTCAAATGTCCAAAAGTACACAGAGACTATAGAAACTAAGCGGTTGTTCTAAGATTTCCTAGATTTAACCTTAATTTTCGCCGCAAATGTCAAGCATCGAACAAACATTAGAAAAGATCAGAGCCTTCGCGATGCAGATTTATTCGGTGGAAACACCAAACAGATATCCGCTGTATGCGAGGCCGTTAGCAACGCTGATGAAATTGTCTCCCGAGTTAAGAGGAATCTCCGGAAATCTTGATTTAAAAAGGTTCCTTATTGCCGGGACGAGTGATGTTCCGCCTGTAAGAAACAGGGAGTCAATGTCTTTTGTATTTATGCCGTTTGTTGCCAGGAATTGGTCAAGGTAATCGCTGATCCTGATCACATCCCTGCTTATAATACCTTCATATTCTTCTATAGAAATTACTTCATTGATTTCGATGTTCGATCTGGAGTACCTGAAAGGGGCGGTGTTAAGACTGGATAACGCGATCTTTGTTTGTTCAATAGCATGAAAAACAGAATAACCCAGATTTTTAGTTATCAGGGTAATAAGGTTTTTAAACTTAGGATCATTATCAGAGAAGTAATAATAATCTTCGATCTCTCTCTTTATCCTGACGCCGTTGAAAAAATTCATCTTATCCCAGGAGCATATATTTGAAAACAGGGATTTAGGCACGGTCAGATACTTGTCGGGCGCCACTTTATACAGCGTGTTCTTTCCAAAGTAAGGAGTTCCCTTTTCCCACATAAATGCTGAGTCAAAACTATCGCCACCGATGTAGATGCCACCGGTGCCCAGAAATTTGTCGTTCCTGTTTTGCTTCC
>DALYUO010000085.1:0-5251 GCA_031981225.1 Pararcticibacter sp. | reverse complement strand
GTTGTCCCCCCGCCGAGGTCAGCCACCAGCACCGTCTTTTTCTGAAGAAGAGTTTTCTCGTACGCAAAGGCAGCTCCTATAGGTTCAAACTGTAAGCGCACCTGTTCAAAGCCTGCCATGTCAGCCGCTTTTTCCAGTCGGCTTTGTGCAAGGCGGTCCTTTTGCGTATTATCGTCATCAAAGAAAACAGGTCGGCCGATAACGGCCTTATGGCAGTTTTGCCCAATTATCTTGTCTGCCCTTGACTTTAATTCTTTGAGGATCAATGCTACCAGTGCAGCAGCGTTGTACCTCTTTTTGCCAATAAGGGTTTCTGTAAAGCTACTTCTGGAAAGAATTTGTTTTACAGACTTAATAAAACGCCCCCTCATTCCGTCGTTGAGGTATGAAGAGATCGCTTCTTCACCGATAACGTATTCTTCACCCTGGCCTTCGGGGAAATAAATAAGAGAGGGGAGAATGATGGAACCAACGATCTCACCCTTTTCCTCATCGAAAATTGATAAAGCAGAATTTGTGGTTCCAAAATCAATGCCGTATAAAAACTTTTTCATCTAAATAGCAGGATGTAAGCAGTCGCGGTTCGTTTTACCGGGCGGCGAAACTATGAAAAAAAAGTAAAAGAGCAAGAATCATTTCCGAAGTAGAGCCCAGATCGTTCGGATGTCGCCAATAAATAAAAATTGAGACAATTAGACAATAGGTTGAACAAACTATATAACTCAGATTCTTTTAATTTGGTTATAAATAAACACCATAGTTAACCCGCTATTAAACCGTTACCAGGAATCATTATATCAATATTCTTTTTTTATGGAGAAACGACGAGATTTTATTAAAAAAGTGGCTATTACATCGGCCGGAGTAATGGCAGGCAACAGCCTGTTTGGCATGAGCGCCAAAAGCTACCGTAATATTATCGGCGCTAACGAACGCATACACATGGCCATCATCGGCCTGAATGGCCGGGGCTCTACCATGGCAGGCACTTTTGCGAGACAAAAGAATGCAGAGATATCGACACTTTGCGACGTTGATACCCGCGTTTTTGCAAAAGCACTGAAATCTGTAGCATCTAATAAACAAATAAGCATCCCAAAAACCGAAGGCGATTGCCGCAAGGTGATGCAGGATAAGAATATTGACGCCATCTACATCGCCACGCCCGATCATTGGCACACACCTCTTACTATTATGGGCTGCCAGGCCGGGAAACATGTATACGTGGAGAAGCCGCTAAGTCATAACCCGCACGAGGGTGAACTAGCTATTGCCGCAGCGCGTAAATATAACAGGGTGGTGCAAATGGGCGCGCAGCGCCGTTCGGCCCCGGTACTGACCGAGGGCATACAGCAGCTGCACGAAGGGATTATTGGCCGTGCTTACTACGCCAAAACCTGGTATACTAACGACCGTAAAGCTACTTTCCTGACTCCCGGCACTGCCCCCGCAGAGTTAAATTACGACCTGTGGCAAGGCCCGGCACCGCGTCTGGCTTACCAGAATGGGCTGATCCATTACAACTGGCATTGGTTTTGGCATTGGGGAACAGGGGAAGCGCTGAACAACGGTACGCACGAGGTTGATGTGGCCCGCTGGGGATTAGGTGTTGATTTTCCTGTAAAAGTAAGCTCCTCGGGCGGACGTTATGCGTTTAAGGATGACTGGCAAACCCCGGATACGCAAGTGGTGACATTGGAATATCCCGACAGGAAAATGATTATGTGGGAAAGCAGCAGTGCCAACGGGCGAAGAATTGAAGGGGATGAGCGCGGGGTTATCTTTTACGGCGAGAATGGAAGTTTGAGCACCGGGAACGATGCTTACAAGGTTTTCGATTTAAAGGGCAAGCTAATAAAAGAAGTGGCCTCTAAAGATAAGGAAGAAGCTATGGAGGGCCGTAACACAGCCACTGTCAGCCTGAGTTTGGATAGTATGCATGTAACTGATTTCCTGGATGCAATACGCCAGAATCGCAAGCCAAACTGCGATGTGGAGATTGGACATAAAAGCATTGTTGGTATGCAGCTAAGCAACATTGCCTGGCGTGTAGGCCGTGAACTGCGTCTTGACCCCAAAAACGGCCACATCCTGAATGATCCCGAGGCAGAAAAGCTATGGAAACGTAGCTATGAGCCAGGTTGGGAACCTAAAGTTTAATTAATTAACCTCTAAATATACATTCGAAGTATGATCCATCACCTAAAAAAAGGATTACTAATTCTGGCTTTGATAGGAGGTTTGGTCAGCGGACAAACTTTCGCCCAAAAGCAATTATTCCCGGAAGCGCCTGGTATAGTTTCGTACACTTACAGAACCCAGTTTGCTAAGGATGTACCCGGCACGCTGGATATGTTAAAAAAACTTGGGATAACCGACATCGAATTTTCGAGCCTGTTTAAACAAACCCCTGACGAACTGCGCAATATGTGCGATATAAGAGGTCTGAAATGTTCATCATACGGTGTAAGTTACGAAGATCTGGTGAATAAGACTGATGAAGCGGGAAAGACTGCCTTAACTCTGGGTGCAAAGTATGTCAGGGTATCCAGTATCCCCCACAAAGGCGCTTTTACATTAAATGATGCAAAACAGGCTGTTGCAGATTTTAATAAGTACGGCAAGCTGTTAAAAGATAAGTACGGCCTTACTTTCATTTATCATAATCATGGGTTCGAGTATGAACCTTACCAGGATGGGACACTGTACGACTACCTGCTGAAAAATACCGAACCCAAATATGTAAGCATGGAACTTGATATCCTTTGGGCATTTTTGCCTGGACAGGATCCTGTACACTTATTGACAAAATATGGTAGCCGCTATAAAGCCCTCCACATGAAGGATTTAAAGGAAGGTGTTGAACGTGGCAGTCTTTCGGGTACTACCGCGAAGGACAATGATGTTATTTTAGGCAAAGGCCAAATTGATATTCCGGCCGTGATAAAAGCAGCTCGCAAAGCCGGCATAAAACATTACTATATTGAGGATGAGAGTAGTTCATCCGTTACGCAAGTGCCTGAAAGTATAAAGTATCTCAATAGCTTACAAAAAGATTAAAATAATAACGCGAAAAGGCGCCTTTTTCAGTGCCTTTTCGCGTCTCTCCAGGTGCAGGTGCAAAACCCGAATCGTTCTTTAGAGATTTGAAGCTTTCAAGTAATTCAATAGCTGCTCAGCTAGCCTGTTACTATTATGTGAGTCTTATAGGTGCATCTTAAATATCAGTTAAATGCCTGCCGGAATTCAAGAGGCGACAAACTGGTTTTCTTCTTAAATAGCGTACTGAACGATTGTGCGTGTTCGAAGCCTAATGCATAAGCAATTTCGCTTACCGATAAATTTGTAGTCGACAGTTTCTCCTTCGCCTTTTCAATCAACCTCTGATGTATATGCTGTTGTGTATTTTGCCCTGTATGCATGCGCAGCAGATCGCTGAGGTAGTTTGGAGACAGGTTCATGAGTCCGGCAATGCGTTGTACCGTTAATAGTTCCGGTTGCGTTGTCGTACTGCTGTCAAAATACCCATCAACAAGGCGTTCAAATTTGGCAAGCAGTTGATGATTGTGATTTTTCCGGGTGATAAACTGCCGTTCATAAAATCGATTGGAATAATTGAGCAACAACTCAATCTGCGACAGGATAATTTCCTGAGTATATTTGTCAATATGCTGGCATTCCTTATCGATCTTGTTCAATATTGTAATAAGATCATCTTCTTCTTCAGCAGAAAGATGCAGCGCCTCATTTACAGCGTAAGAGAAGAAGTTATAGCCGTTGATGTTGCTTGCCAGCGGATGGGCCATCAAAAAGTCAGGATGGAAAATAAGCAGATAACCTGATCCGCATTCTACGTTATTCAGATCCAGGTATTGAACTTGATTAGGTGCAGTAAAGCTGAGAACACCCTTGTCGTAATCATAATGTTGCTGACCATATCGTATTTTACCCCTTGCCTCTCTTTTGAGGGCCACGCAATAAAATCTATTCACAAAACCTTTCCATACATCATCTTCCAGGAAAACACTATCGGCGAGGTTAATCACACTTACCAATGGATGGCGTGGCTCGGGCAAGGAGAGTAGCCGGTGAAATTCTGAGACTGATCTGATTGCATTCATAATACTAATTTAATCAATAAGTCCCATACTAAACTCATCGTAGGGATTACCGGTATCCGTACCCAAGGGTACAATGCTTTCTAGTTTCGACAGATCTGCTTCGTTTAATTCGATTTCGGTGGCCGCTATGTTTTGCTCTACATATTTTCTTCGTTTGGTACCCGGAATAGGTAAGATGCCCTTATTTATAATCCAGGCCAGCGCCAATTGCGATGCGGTTATTTTTTTCTCTTCGGCCATAGCCTCAATTGCTTTAACTAACTCAATATTCTTGTAAAAATGAGCTTCTTGAAAACGCGGTATTGCCCTGCGAAAATCATTTTCCGGTAAGTCATCTATGGATCGGATCTGCCCGGATAAGAAACCACGTCCCAATGGGGAATAAGCAACAAATCCTATCCCAAGTTCATTCAACGTATTCAGTATGCCACGTTCTTCTGCTGTTCGCTCAAATAGAGAATATTCACTTTGTACTGCTGTAATCGGGTGAACCGCATGAGCTCTTTTTACTGTTTCGGAAGATACTTCTGAGAGTCCGAGATAGCCCACTTTTCCTTCCTTCACCAGCTCGCTCATGGCCTCAACGGTTTCTTCGATGGGCGTGTTTTTGTCAAGCCGGTGCATATAGTACAAATCAATATACTCTGTGTTGAGATTTTTAAGAGAGCGTTCCACCGCTTTTTTCACATACTCTTTTTTTCCATTGATGGCCCAGGTCACTTTGTTGTTATCATCTATTTCCCAGCCGAATTTGGTGGCGATAATATATTTATTCCTGTTATTATCTATTGCTTTAGCAATCAACTGCTCATTTTTGAAAGGGCCGTACAAATCGGCAGTATCTAAAAAATTGCCACCTAATTCGAGTGATCGGTGGATGGTGGCAATAGCTTCCTGCTCATCTGCCTCTCCATACATATTTCCTTCTTCAAAACCCGTCATACCCATACAGCCCAAACCTATAATGGGCACAACCAAACCTTCGCTTCCCAAATTCATTTTCTTCATAACCATAGTATTAATTTTAATAGGTCAAAGTTCGCTAAGAACACTTTAATAGCTGTATGCAAAGCCCTGAAAGATGTATGCAAAACAAGGATTAGGGTTTTTACCGTGTCTGCGTCGTTTAT
>DALYUO010000084.1:18054-18985 GCA_031981225.1 Pararcticibacter sp. | reverse complement strand
ATTATAAGGATTAGACATAAGCGTCGTTACCTGATAACCAAAAATATCATCCAGCTGACGAAGCCGGTCCGGATTCAAGTCAATAATTGTAACATCAGCGCCAAGACCTACGGCAATTTTAGCAGCATTCGTGCCCGCGACGCCGCCGCCAATAATAGCTACTTTAGACCGCTTTACTCCGGGTACTCCCGCCAGTAAGACACCTTTTCCTCCCTGAGATTTCTCAAGGAACTGAGCGCCGATCTGGGCCGACATGCGACCAGCGACCTCGCTCATTGGCGTCAGCAAAGGAAGCGAGCCATTACTTAACTGTACTGTTTCATAAGCTATACCAACAACTTTCTTGTCGATAAGCGCTTTAGTTAGTTCAGGTTCAGGAGCAAGATGAAGATACGTAAAAAGGATCAGGCCTTCTCTGAAATACTGATATTCCGAAGCAACGGGCTCTTTAACCTTCATAACCATGTCCATTGACCATGCTTCTGCTGCCGTGTCAACAATTACAGCCCCTGCCTGCTGATATTCCTCATCAGTAAAGCCAGAGCCGATACCGGCGCCTTTTTGAATGAATACTTCGTGTCCGAAACGGACTAAGTGAATGACACCTGCCGGTGTCATAGCCACCCGGTTTTCATTGTTTTTAATTTCTGCAGGGACTGCAATTCGCATAAATCTTTAATTTGAATGTACAATAATAATACTATTGCAAATAGTATCCGAAAAGTGATGCAAAGATAACATTATGCTAAACTCTGTTGCAAGTAATACACCTGTGTTTCTGCAATTTTTCTTTAAAAAAAAGCATATTTCCGCAAGTCGCTTCTCCTCCTTTACACTGCTCAGATACAGAACCCTTTTTTATAAAATGATACTGGTTTGGCCGGTACCCGCAGCCTCTGAATAGTTTAATTCCACGATCTCGCGCGGCGAA
>DALYUO010000084.1:16251-18044 GCA_031981225.1 Pararcticibacter sp. | reverse complement strand
CGAACGATAATCTGCTAAACCCAGCTCGGCCACTGTCTTGCAGTTACCCGGATGATCCGGAGCAATAAACACCGGCATGTCGAACCCAAGTCTCACATAATACTGGGAAATAAAGCCAGATGCCGGAAGACTATTTGCAGTAGCCATAATATCTTCTGTAAGCCGGCTCAGAGGATGGAGTAACAATTTATACCGGTAGAGATCGGCTGCCTCATCATTTACAGGCATCCACAACAGCTGAGAAGGATAACTTATTAATATAGCCTCTTCCTTCAACCCTTTTAATAGTCCGCACTGATGAGTTAATTCATTATTTAAGCCCCTGAGGTTCTCAATCCACACGTGTTTGCCAATGTACCGGGCAAAAATTTCCAGCGTTTCCTTTGTGCTTAGTTTCATAAAGACAAAAATATTAATTTTCCCAATGTATCATACTAATAATATTAGCAAACAGTGCGCCGGAGATATAATTGATTCATTCTTAGAATTGATTTATTTTTGCACCTGGAAACTAACCAGCTTATTCTTTTTGCAAGGAAAAGCAGATTTTATTAAAGCCTTAATTACTACCTATGGATAAAAATTCAATCTTCACAACGAGGCATGATCTTCCTCCATCTTAAACATGATAAAATACATTTCAAATAATGACCACAGTCATATACGAAACCGAGTCTTATTGCTAACTATGTACCAAATTCCAAGGCATAAAAAGAACGCACCGTAACAGTTAACAAACGTTACCAAAAAGATTGCCGACACAGAATACAGAAAAGTTCTCCTGCCATGGGATTTAAATAATAAAGAGCCTATAACATATAAATCGAATAACATGAACGACGTATTATTTAAACCAACAAACATGAGCGATGCATTAAACGCACTCCAGCATGAAGACCTCAAAAGCTGGATCAAAGAAATTATTGAATTGACAACTCCTGACTCAGTATATCTGTGTGACGGTTCAAAGAAAGAATATGATGAGTTAGCTGATAGAATGGTTAAAAAAGGCACATTTATAAAGCTTGACGAAAAAAAATGGCCTAATAGCTACGCTTGTTTCTCTGATCCAAGTGATGTTGCACGTGTTGAAGATAAAACTTTTATCTGTAGCAGAACAAAAGAAGAAGCAGGTCCTACTAACAACTGGACAGAGCCTAAAGAAATGAAGAAGACCCTCGAAGGCCTGATGAAAGGTTGTATGAAGGGTCGTACTCTTTATATCGTTCCTTTCTGCATGGGTCCTATCGGTTCTCCTATCTCAAAAATCGGTGTTGAATTATCTGACTCTGAATATGTAGTTCTTAACATGCATATCATGACAAGAGTTGGAACAAAAGTATTAGAGCAATTAGGTAAAGACGGCGAATATGTAAAATGTGTACATACCGTAGGTGCTCCTTTAGCTGAAGGTCAGGAAGATGTTAAATGGCCTTGTAACCCAACTGTTAAATACATTGTACATTATCCAGAAGAAAGATCAATCGTTTCTTACGGATCAGGTTACGGTGGTAACGCATTATTAGGTAAAAAATGTCTTGCCCTTCGTATTGCATCTGTAATGGGTAAAGAAGAAGGCTGGTTAGCAGAACACATGCTTATCCTCGGTGTAGAAAGCCCTGAAAAGGAAAAAACTTACATCGCTGCTGCTTTCCCAAGCGCTTGTGGTAAAACAAACTTTGCAATGCTTATTCCTCCGCCATCAATGAGCGACTGGAAGATCACTACTGTAGGTGATGACATTGCATGGATCAAACCTGGTACTGACGGAAAACTTTACGCTATCAACCCAG
>DALYUO010000084.1:15767-16224 GCA_031981225.1 Pararcticibacter sp. | reverse complement strand
CGATCCTGCTAGCGGCGAATTAGTTGCTCATCCAAACTCTCGTTTTACAGCTCCTGCTTACCAGTGTCCTTCTATCGACCCTGAATGGGAAAGCCCTAAAGGTGTGCCAATCGAAGCATTCGTATTCGGTGGCCGTCGTGCAAGCACTGTGCCTTTGGTTCACCAGGCATTTAACTGGAACTTCGGTGTGTACACTGCTTCAACTATCGGTTCTGAAATGACTGCTGCTGCATTCGGTGAAATCGGTAAAGTTCGTCGTGACCCATTTGCAATGCTTCCTTTCTGCGGATATCACATGGCTGATTACTTTAACCACTGGTTACAGTTTGGCCGCGCCCTTCCAAAGGCACCACGTATTTTCTGTGTGAACTGGTTCAGAAAAGACGAAAACGGTAAATTCCTGTGGCCAGGATACAGCGACAACATGCGCGCTCTTAAATGGATCGTTCAAAGGGTT
>DALYUO010000084.1:13116-15757 GCA_031981225.1 Pararcticibacter sp. | reverse complement strand
ACTGGTAAAACTAGTGCTGTTGAAAGTCCTATCGGTTACATGCCTCGTTACGAAGACATGGACTGGACTGGCCTTGACTTCTCAAGACAAGATTTCGAGAAGATCATGGAAGTTGACAGAGAAGCATGGAAGAAAGAAATTCAGAGCCATGACGAATTATTCCAGAGAATGTACGACAAACTTCCTAAGGAATTCTTCTACATGAGAGAATTATTACTTTCTTCTCTATGGCGTTCTCCAGCTCATTGGGGATTACAGCCTGACGAAGCATAATAAAAAGTTTCAAATACAAAAAGAGGCCGTATCATAATTCAAATGATACGGCCTCTTCTTTTGTTGCCTATTAAGGTAATGCAAGATGAATTTGGGCAAGCTGTGGATAATTTGTTTTTCGGGATCGAAAACCAGTCAACAAGCAGCTTTTTAACCTGCTTTTTTCCTTAAGTTTTGTGCAATTGCAACCAAACCCCATTCTATCTCCACTTTTTCCTTACCCCGAAGCATGAACCTTTTGAAACCATGGTTCTGTTTAATGTTTCCGAAAGTTGGTTCCACATCAAAGCAGCGTTTCTTTCGCCGCTGTAGGCCTTCTTCACTGTTTAACAGTTCATGTGCCTTTTGCTTAAGCCGGTTCAGATTTACATTGACCTCAATGATCCTGTTGGCGCTTGATTTATGACAAGCACCGTTGAGCGGGCAGTTAGCGCAATTACCCGCCTGGTATCTTTTTACTGTTTGCTCAAAACCGGTGCTTGTTTGTTTTTTACTTGTCCCGATGAAATTCATCTGCTGGCCCATCGGGCAGATGTAACAATCTTTCTCCTGGTTATAGAAAAGCTTGCTTGCTGCAAAAGGCTGTTTGTTATTGTAATTTTCATTTTGCTCTTTATCGAACATCCCATACTTTACAAAGGCAATGGTTTGCTTTTGTTCCAGCAGCGTGTAGTTTTCTTCAGATCCGTACCCGGCATCCGCGGTGAGCTTTTCAGGTGCTTTGCCAAAGCTGGCCTCATGCTGGGCCAAATGAGCATTCAGCGTATTGGTGTCTGTTGTATTGGAATGAATGGTATAATTGACAATGAACTGGTTGGAGGTAGATATCTGAACATTATAGGCGGGTTTTAACTGACCATTTTTCATGTGGTCTTCTTTCATCCGCATGAAAGTAGCATCCGTATCGGTTTTACTAAAGCTGTTCCTTTGGCCCAGTATCTCTTCCTGATGCTCATATTTTTCTATATTCTGCGGGTAATGTTTAGTGATATACTTCAGTTTAGCCTTAACCTTTTTATCTGCATTATCTTTTGCGGCCAGCTTTTCGTTAAGCTGGTCTACGGCGGCTTTTACTTTTTCGCTGTTAATTTCCGTAAAATCAGGCGGCTCAGGCATCTTGTCTTCTTCCGAGGCTACCTGTTGTGCATACTGCCATATCTCAGTCAGTTGCTTTTTCATCTTCTCTTTATTGGTCTGAATCGACTTCTTCCAAACGAAGGTGTACTTGTTGGCATTGGCTTCGATCTTCGTTCCATCCGTATTAATCTCCTCTATGCTCAGCAGCCCTTCTTCCGACAACAGCTTTACCACCTCTTCAAACACACTGCGCAGGGCATGTTTCAAGCGCACACCCCGGAAACGGTTGATCGTATTATGATCGGGATAGCTCATCGAACTTAACCACATGAAGTAAATACTTTCCTTACAGGCTGCGGCCAGTTTACGGCTGGAATAAAGGTTGGTAACGTACCCATAAACCACCACTTTAAGCAGCATTTGAGGGTGATAACTTGAACTTCCCCTAATGTGATAAGCTTTTAAAAGCGGCTCTATATTGAGCTTGTTAATGACCTCATTTACAACCCGGACCGGATGCCCTAAAGGGATCAATTCTTCAAGGGTTGGTGGGAGTACCAGAATTTGTGCCTGATTATAGGGCTTGAAAACAGGTTGCTTTACTGCCATCTTGTATCTGATTACACACTAAATATATGAAAATCAGATCATTAAACCAAATATTCAACAACAAAAATCCTGAAATATTAAAAATAAAAAAGAGGCTGCACCATGATTTATGATACAGCCTCTTTTCTTTAAACGATGTTTTTACCTGCATTAGGTGGAATAACGGTAAAATCCAGCAATTTCTGTATCGGCAGGCATTTTTTCTTTGTCGAGCATATGAACGGCACCGCCATTCATGATGGTTTTGATAATCGCCTTATTAATAAGACATTCATCATCCGGTCCCTTCGACTCGTGAATGAGAAGCTCATTATCGGCTTCGTTAAACCTTCCCCAGATATGCTGGTCTTTCTGGACAAAAAGGTCAGACACCTGCCCGAAATGACTGGCCGGTATAACCTCTTCAGGAATCGAAGACGTTAACTCATTTGCAGAGTTGTTATAGTAGTTAAGAAGCGCTTTCTTTGTGGCCTCCTTAAAATAAGGCTCCATTTTGCCGCGGATCTTTTCGTAAAGCGAATTCCTCTCTTCATGTTCAAAGTTGCCCGTGAGGTGCTCGTTCCAGATGTATTTATACTTAGAGACCTGTTTATAAGCCGCCAGAACATAGTCAACCGCAGCAATTACCAGAGGCACATTCTGGGTAGAGAGAAGCTCTGTCCATAGCGTTTGATCAACTTCC
>DALYUO010000084.1:8793-13106 GCA_031981225.1 Pararcticibacter sp. | reverse complement strand
AGGTATTCGTCGTCATCGGCGAGGCCTGCACCATGCCCATGGAAGTTAGCCCCTTCTGTGGCTCCCGACCCTGCACTTGCACCGGCTCTTCTCATGAGTTGTTTGCCGCCTTTCTCTTCAAATCTGATCACATCATCCATACCGTCGGGCAAACCTTCAACGTCTATTTTTTTCATTCCGTAAGCATCCGCCTCGTAAACCTTAGCATCGTGCTTACTTAAAACTAACAGATAGAACGGTTTGCGGGCCTTCATTAACGGAAGTAACGGCGCAATAAAAAACGACGAATTAACCATTAGCTTCTCTTTTACCTGTATTGGTAACTTTATGACCTTTACTATTTTCTCAGATAGAAAAACAGCAAGGCTTGCAGACTGATTTTTCCAGAAGCCTTCGTCGTCGTCAAGTAACCTGAATCCCTTTCTCAATACTTTATCTATCGCTGCCTGGTCCAGCCCCTTTTCTTCAAGCTGCTGCCTGGCTTTCTGAAGATTATTTTTGAATGTAATTATATCATGTTTCTCGTTTACTCCATATCCTGAACTGTGCGTAGGTATATATATCGTAACACAGTCCTGAGCCTGATGATTGGCAAGCTCGCTGAATTCTTCTTTCGTGATAATCATTGGCTTGTTTATTTATTGTCGTTTGAATTATCTTCTCCTTTACTCAAGTTCCGGTTCACATGCCGGACGTTCACATTCGCAGAAAGCTCGTCGGCTCCGTCTGTATACTTTTCAGCAATTGCATTATCCTGTTCGAGATCAGTTACTGCAAAAGCATTTTTTAATCCATGTGTTTCCTTGCCGTTACCGCTTGGTTTGCCTTTGGGAGGAACAAACCCTGTTTTACTTTTTGCCATAATCAAAATTTAAGATGTAATTTATTGTTAATAGAGCCGTGCTGGCCCACCGTATAGAGGCAGTATGATCTGCCGGTGATGAAAGATTTTAAGAGAAATCCCAGGGTTGGTTTACGATTGACAGATACGATTTATTGAGTTGTTTCAAATACAATACCTTAGAAATCTCATTAGCTGCTGTTTTCATAAGTATTAAATTAAGTTGACGCAATTATTAAATGATCGCTTACTTTTTAACTTAATTAAAATGAAAGAGTTTTAAAAAGTTGCTTTAAAACCGGCAAACGTTATCTGATGATATTGAGGCTGAATAGCTTATGTTTTGTTGCTTTACTGCTCAGAAAGAGGTGGGACGATAACGGTGAGGGCACCGGGAAGAATTTCAATTTCTATCAGCCGGGTTTTGCCGATAACTTCACCATCTATCTGCAGGGTGGTTTTCTTAGAGGTTCGTATAACGGCCTTACTGCTTGGGAGTACTTCAGCGTACTCTGAGCTATGCAGGTTACCACGGAGCATTTTCCAGGCTATGGAAAGAAGTTTCACACGCGGAAATGGCTTTATAATCACCAGCTCAAATTTTCCGTCATCAAGCTTACCCACAGGATTAATTACCACTCCTGTTCCATATTTCGAAGCATTTGCAAAGGTTAAAGAGACAGCCTTTCTGGTAAATTCATGTCCGTCGGACACAATATGAAAACGGTACTGCTTGATCAGAAATATTTCAGCCAACAGATGTTTCGCATAGGTAAGCATTCCTCTTTTGACATCGTCTTCGAAGCGTTTCACTATCCTGGCATTCAAGCCCACGTCGGCCAGGTGGATACAGTGGATGTTGTTAATCTTTAAGAGATCAATCTTGCGTTTGACTCCGTTTTGTATCAGGCTGAAAGCATAGTCAATCCTGTTGCCTATACCAAGTTCCTTTGCCATGCCATTTGCAGAGCCGGCAGGAATTATTAGAAGCGGGAGGGAGGTGTTGCATAGTATTTTAGACATAAGGTTAACGGTTCCATCGCCTCCAGCTACCGCTACTATATCTGGTGAAAATTCTGAGATCTCGCTTTTAATATGTTCTTCGGCGTTTTTTTCTAAACGGTATATCAAAAATTCAAAACCATTCTTCCTCGATTCAGCCGAGATCATACTCTCTAAGCCTGACCCGCCCTGGTTACCTGACTTTGTATTAATGATAAACAATACTTTCACACAGAAACGATATTATAGTTGTTCTTTTACTTCCAGCAGGAACTTTTTAAGTTTCTCAAGAGAGTCGATCACTTTCTGATTTTCTCTGATTTCCGTCCGGTTACCTTTCAGATGCTCTTTTGCTCCCTGTAATGTAAATCCTTTTTCTTTTACAAGATGAAAAATGATCTTCAGGTTTTCCACATCTTCAGGCGAGAACAGCCGGTTTCCCTTTTTGTTCTTCTTTGGTTGAAGAACTTCAAACTCACGCTCGTAAAACCTTATTTGTGAGGCGTTCACGTTGAACATTTCTGTTATTTCGCCCATGGTGTAATAGAGCTTATTGATGTCTCTTTCTTTGTATGGCATATACAAATATAGTTTTTATGATTACGAGTTTTATTTGAGTTATGATGATTTTTAATAATACATTCATCAGCAATTGCCCGATCCGGCAGAGATACAAGGTTTTAACATTGTATATATTAACACTTTCAACTTTCCCTAAGCTTATTAACTTTGCGATCAAAATATTACGGAATGACTACGAAGGAAATCAGGCAGGCTTTTTTAGATTTTTTTGCAGGTAAGGGGCATCAGATCGTGCCATCAGCGCCCATTGTGGTGAAGAATGATCCCACGCTGATGTTTACCAATGCTGGCATGAACCAGTTTAAAGAGATCTTTTTGGGGGAAGCCCCTGTGAAATATGCCCGGGTAGCTGATACTCAGCGTTGTTTGCGTGTATCTGGAAAACACAACGACCTCGAAGAGGTGGGTATCGATACCTACCATCATACTATGTTTGAAATGCTCGGGAACTGGAGTTTTGGCGACTATTTTAAAGAAGAAGCCATAGCCTGGAGCTGGGAGCTGCTTACCGGTGTTTATGACATTCCGAAAGACAGGCTTTATGTTACAGATTTCGAATGCGCCGAGAAGGAGGGCCTGCCCAAAGATCAGGAAGCATATGATTTTTGGAAACAGTGGATAGATGAAGACAGGATCCTTCTTGGCAACAAGAAAGATAATTTTTGGGAGATGGGTGACACCGGACCCTGCGGTCCCTGCTCTGAAATACATGTGGATTGCCGGCCGGATGCTGAGAGGAAGAATAAGGATGGAAAAGCGCTGGTGAATGCGGACGATCCACAGGTTATCGAGATCTGGAACAACGTGTTTATGCAATTTAACCGTTTGAAAGACGGGTCGCTGCAGCTTTTGCCTGCTCAACATGTCGACACTGGAATGGGGCTCGAGCGGCTGGTAAGAATACTTCAGAATAAATCATCGAACTATGATACCGACGTTTTTCAGCCTCTGATCCAGTTTATATCAAAGGAGAGCGCCATCGCGTACAATCAAGGTGAAAGTAACGAAAAAACGGATATTGCTATGCGTGTGATGGCTGATCATATCCGTGCAATAGCATTCGCAATTGCCGATGGTCAGCTTCCGTCAAATGTTAAGGCAGGCTATGTAATACGTCGTATCCTCAGACGGGCAGTAAGATACGCATACACCTTTTTAGGCTTCAAAGAACCTTTCTTTAATAAACTTGTGCCTATTCTTGCTGATCAGTTTGACGGCGTGTTTCCTGAATTGAAAGCTCAGCAGGATTTTGTCCAGAAAGTGATACTGGAGGAAGAGGTTTCTTTTCTCCGCACGCTTGCTACCGGAATTCAGCGGTTTGATAAGTATGTTGCTGAAGGTAATATAGTTGATGGCGATTTTGCTTTTGAATTATACGATACTTTCGGTTTCCCGATCGATCTAACCGAATTAATGGCCCGCGAAAAAGGCCTTACGGTCGATATGGACGGTTTCAACCGGGCTCTTGAGGTTCAAAAAGCACGTTCCCGTGCTGCCACTGCTGTTGATACGGGTGACTGGATTGTGGTTAATGAAGGTGAAGAAAATGAGTTTACAGGTTATGATTCGCAGGAAACGGTTGCTCATATCCTAAAATACAGGAAGATAAAAGCAAAAGGGAAGGAGCAGTACCAGATAGTTCTTGACCGCACACCTTTTTATGCTGAAAGCGGTGGCCAGGTAGGTGATACTGGATTTTTATATCCTGCATCGGCCGGTAGTCCGGAGCACGAAAATTCAATCAGGATTACGGATACGAAAAAGGAGAATGCGCTGATCATTCATTTTACAGATGAGATCCCGGAAGGCTTTAAGCTTCAGGAGGAAGTAAAGTGCGTCATCAGCAAAGAACGCCGTAGCGATATCCAAAATAATCATTCTGCCACCC
>DALYUO010000084.1:8223-8783 GCA_031981225.1 Pararcticibacter sp. | reverse complement strand
GCTGAGGGAGGTTTTGGGGACGCATGTACAACAGAAGGGTTCGCTGGTTAACGAAGAACACCTGCGTTTTGACTTTTCTCATTTCGCCAAGGTTACCGACGAAGAACTCGACCGCGTTGAAGCTATTGTAAATCAAAAAGTACGGGAAAATATTCAGCTGAAGGAAGAGCGTAATGTCCCTTTTCAGGAGGCTTTAAAAAGGGGAGTAACAGCGCTATTCGGCGAGAAGTATGGCGACTTTGTGAGGATCATAACGTTTGATGATCACTATTCCAAAGAGCTGTGCGGCGGGACGCATGTGAAGGCAACCGGTCAGATCGGCTATTTTAAAATTGTATCAGAGAGTGCCGTTGCTGCGGGAGTAAGAAGGATTGAAGCCATCACGGGTAAAGCTGCTGAAGCTTTTATCAACGAACAGAACAAGCTGGTTGCGACCCTGAAAACGCTTCTTAAAAATCCGAAAGATATCACGAGGTCCGTCGAGAGCCTTCTCGAAGAGAATTCGAAGCTAAAGAAGGAGCTGGAAAAAAATATGTACGAGAAAGCAGCCGGTTTTAAGG
>DALYUO010000084.1:3092-8213 GCA_031981225.1 Pararcticibacter sp. | reverse complement strand
GGATGAACTCGCTGCGCAGGCAGAGAAGATCGGGGCAATCAGTTTTATAGCCAGAAAGCTGGACTTTGGAAATGCAGACGCTATTAAAAACCTGGCATATTCTTTAAAAGAAAGTGTAGACAATCTTTTCCTTGTACTGGGAAGCGATAATGAAGGTAAACCTGCTTTAACAGTAATGATATCTGAGGGTCTGGTGGAGAAAGGGTTCCATGCAGGAAACATTATTCGTGAGCTCGCCAAAGAGATTAAAGGCGGCGGCGGCGGCCAGCCCTTCTATGCTACTGCGGGAGGAAAGGATAGCAGCGGACTGGAAGCTGCACTGGAAAAAGCGAAAGAGATTGCGATAACGCTGGCTGAAAAAGCCTGATATATGCAAATAAGAAAATGCCTGCGGTATTCCGCGGGCATTTTTGTGTCAATACCCTATTTCTTTAAAACAAAAACCCGATCAATAAGTTTAGACACGTAAAGTAGCTAATGAGCTCTAAGGAAAGGGTTATTTTATGCATTTTGAACGAATTGACAATAAAGGCCGTGCAAGGCTGTTTAAGAGCGATTTTTTGGAAAGTCTTACCAAGACGCGTCCATGGGTAATTTACAGTATCTATATACCGCTCTCAGCATGGTTCCTGTATTATAGTCATGATACTCTTGGTTACTCGATCGGTTTTGTCACTGGCTTGTTTTTTGTCGCTTTGTTCAGCTGGACCCTTTTCGAATATTTTGCTCATCGCTATTTATTTCACTATGAAGCTACCAGTAAATGGGGACAGCGGATTGTGTATATATTCCACGGCAATCACCACGAATACCCCCGTGACAGGATGCGCTTGTTTATGCCTCCTTTACCCAGCATTATTCTTGCTTCGGTAGTATTTGCCATTATTTATGCACTTTCGTTGCTGTTTACCGGCACCGGAAATTACACCTTTATCTATTTTCCCGGGTTTATTACCGGTTATTTAGCTTATGTTTCGATGCACTATGCTATTCATGCCTATGCTCCGCCAAAAGCACTAAAAGGGATTTGGCGAAATCATCATCTGCATCATTACAAGTATCCAGAGAAAGGATTCGGAGTGAGTTCAATGCTTTGGGACGTTATTTTCCGCTCTTTGCCCCGAGATGATGAGCAGAAAAGGCCCGGGGAAATGGGTAGTGAAGAGAGAAAGCTGCAGTCGTCGTCTATGAAGAGTGGATACAGGCCCCGGCGCTTCAGCAGGACTACTAATACTTTACGATCCTGAACTCAGTTCGCCTGTTAATCCGGCGACCTTCTTCTGTGGAGTTATCAGCGATAGGCTGGGTTTTTCCACTGCCTTTGTAACTTAATCTTGACGGGGCTATACCGTGGCTAACAAGGTAGTTATATACGCTCCTTGCGCGGCTTTCAGAAAGTGTCTGGTTAGCCGCATCGTTGCCTGTATTATCGGTATGCCCGGTGATTTCAATGACCGTGTTGGGATGTGAACGAAGGAAACTTAGTAACTGTGATAATTCAATCAGAGATTCTGGCAATAACTCGGCTTTATTTGTTTCAAAGAAGATGTTTTTTAACACTACAATACCGTTCGTTCGGATCTTTTGTAATGCGATCAAAAGACTGAAAGGCTTACTCGCAGAAGCAGCTTTGTCTAGAGTAAAATTCTCTGAATAAAAAAGATATCCATCCTTATATACCGTAAGTCCAAATATCTTGCCCTCCGGCATAGTGGCCAGAAACTCTCCGTTTACCTGATCGCTTTCTTCCTGGAATATCACTGCGCTGCTTTTTAGTTCCGTGATCTTTATCTCTGCATTTAACGCTTCTTTAGTCTCAGAATCAACCACCTTCCCTTTGACGTAAGTAACAGGCTGTGGTCTGTCTGCGACTGGAAGCTCGAACGAATAAATGTCCATTCCACCGTATCCGCCTTTCATGTTGGAGGCAAAAAATGCAGTGCGCCCGTCGGCACTCACAGTTAAACCGCTTTCCTCACCCGCGGTGTTAATGGGATAGCCGAGGTTATGTGGCTTTTGCCACTGTCCATCAGAGTTCTTGCGGCTGAAATATAAATCCCTGTTTCCTAGTCCTGGCCAGCCGTTTGAAGAAAAGTAAAGGGTAGTATTATCCGGATGAATGAAAGGGGAATGCTCGTCGTATGGTGTGTTAATCAGCGGTCCTAAATTTACAGGATTCGCCCATTTTCCGCCTTCAAGTAGCTCAGTACTCCAGATATCGTATCCTCCTAGTCCTCCCGGTCTGTTGCTTACAAAATATAAGGTACGGCCGTTGGCACTCAGAGAAGGCTGTGACTCCCAGCCCGCCGTGTTTACCGGGGCGCCGATATTAAATGGCTCACTCCAGTCATTTCCTTCGCGCTTGCAAACATATATATCGCACCTTCCAAGCCCCTCGGGACGGTTACACCCGGTGAAGAATAGATATACACCGTCTGGAGATATGCACTGAGCTCCTTCATTGAAGTTTGCCGTGTTAATGCTGTTGCTCAGATAAGTGGCAGGCGCCCAGTTTGAATTAGTCTTAACGCTTTGAAAAAAATCTTCATTATTGTTTACTCTTCTGGTAAATATAATCCGTTCTTCATCTGCTGTAACCACGGGCAGGTACTCCTGAGAAGCAGTGTTTACTGCCGGTCCGAGGTTGAGGGGCTTAAATTCAACCGGCTTCTTTATAGCTTCGATACTGAAGTGGCAATCGGCAATGTATCTGGCTGCCATTTTCCTGCTGTTTTCGGACAGGCCTGAAAATGACAGATATTTTGTGAAGTGTTGTAATGCCGATGAGTAGTCGCCCAGGTTAAGTTCGCTTTCTGCAATTCCATAATAGGTGAGGGAGTGAAAACGCGGATCTATAGCGATTACTTTCCTGTAAAAAGAGACCGCTTCTTTATAGTTCTTCAGCTTCCGATGAATATCGCCAAGTTGTTGAAACGCCGCAGCAAAGTTAGGATCTGCTTTCACTGCTTCCCGAAGTTCTTCTATAGCTCTGGAATAGTCGGCGGCAGAAAGATACCGGTTTGCTTGTTCATAATACTTCTGGGCCTGTTTATCCGTTGTACGGCCCGCCTGCTGTGAAAAGAGCAGGATTGGTGAACAAATTAACATACAAATGAACAGTACTCTCATCAACCGGGAGGTTTATGATGCTTAATTTAGTGTTTATTATTTATATAACACTTTAAATTTAAGGAATGTTCAGATACTTATGCGTTTGTAAGGAAATTTCCCACTTAGGATTTTCTTTCACGTAGTCAATAATCAGGGAGGTTACTTCTCCCGCCTTTGACCATTCGGGTTGCAGGTATAGCTTACAGGACGGTGATACCATTTCAGCATACTTTTCCGCCCAGGCCAGATCGCTCTTATTGAAAACGATTATTTTTAGCTCTCCGGCCTTTGGCGCTATTTCAGGAAGCGGCGCTTTGAATTTTTTTGGCGACAGGCATATCCAGTCCCACTCACCCGAAAGAGGGTAAGCACCGGAAGTTTCGATAAACGTCTTTATGCCTCTTTCACGCAGTCCGCATGTAAGATAATCGAGATTATAAATCAAGGGCTCACCACCGGTAATCACCACTGCTTTTCCCGGATATTTTGCCGCGTTTTCTATGATTTGATCAGCTGGTGTGAGAGGATGTAGTTCTGCATCCCAGCTCTCCTTCACATCACACCAATGGCAGCCTACATCGCATCCGCCCAGGCGGATAAAATAGGCAGCTTTTCCGCTGTGATAACCCTCTCCCTGGATGGTGTAAAACTCCTCCATTAAAGGCAATAAAGATCCGTCTTCTGGTACTTGTGTCATTGAGGCTGCAAATATACCGAATACTTAAAAGGGATGAAGGCTACAGAAGAATAATATTGCAGGAGAATGATTTTCTCCTGTTAAATAAAACCTATTTGTTCTTCCTGCGGTTATTATAACGAAGATTAATCCGTTCTCTATGGTAAATATTCAGGAAATCGATAAGCTGACAGAACAGTTTTACGATTGCATAAGTTTTAACGAAGAGCATTACCCTAAATTTGATCATTTACAAGAGCTCTTTTACGGCGCAGGTAAACTAATCAATAATAACTACGATAAACCGCTTGACTTTACTGTTCAAAGTTATGTACAGGCGCTGATGCACCGCATAGAGGAGGGAGACGCCACTTTCTACGCCCAGCAGGAGATATCAGATAATACTGAAGTTTTTGGGAATACTGCTCAGCGTATCAGTGTTTACGAATACTCATTTACTGCAGAAACCGAACAGCTCTGGAAAAGAGGTGTTAACTTTGTTCAGTTTATTTTTACAGAAGGGAAATGGTTGATTGTTTCTATGGTATGGACAGATGAAAAAGAGGGGCTGATTATTCCGGAAACCTATCTGTTATAATGGGGATTCCTTAGTGTTTAGAAGATACCGGCTGCAAAACTCCCTGCTGTCTGCGACTTCTATTTCTGAAAAATAGAAATCCCCCAAGTTTTCAGTAATGATACACTGACATCCACTCTCTTCGGCTGAATAGTATTCGAGTCCGTCTTCAAAATCATGGATGGCATGGTTTTGCAGTGTCTTCAACACTGCCCGGTCTGTAGTAGGAGCTATGTGAATATGCTGGCAAAGCAGTTCAATCTTTTGCCTTGCTTTTATTTCCCGATGCTTCTTTCCGGCGAAATAGAAAGCGATAGCAAGGCATACAGGTGAGGTATACAACTGATACCTGCTATTACTGGCCAGGCTTAGAATACGTGAAGTAAAGGGGAAAAGAGGATACTCCTTATTCAGAACCGAAACCAGAATATTTGCATCAAGAAATATTTTCATTTCTTTGATTCAAAGAATTCTTTTCTCTGGCTCTTACGGCTTTTTTTGGTCTGGTATTCTGCTTCGCCTTCAGCAAGCTGATGTACCCAATCGGCCACTGGATAATCCTCAAGCGAGCGATATTGCTCTGAAGTAACCTTAGTTAATAGAAACTCAATTAACCGCGAAAGGCTGATGTTGTTATCTGCAGCATATTGCTTTGCCTTACTAATTACCTCGGTACTGAAGCTAAGGGTAACTTTACTGTCCATAATGCGTTATTTTTTTACAAAAATAAATAATACGTACAGAATAAAAAAACTAT
>DALYUO010000084.1:0-3082 GCA_031981225.1 Pararcticibacter sp. | reverse complement strand
TATACGTACCTTTTTGAAAAATAGCGAAATGAATTTCTTGTTATTTATAAATGGTTTTTTGAGCAGAAGCAAGCGTGTTTTTGAGCAATCCGACAATGGTCATTAATCCAACACCTCCCGGTACCGGCGTGATCCATGATGTCTTAGGCGCTACATTATCAAAATCGACATCACCATATAACTTATATCCCGATTTGGTAACCGCTGAAACTTCCCGGTTCATTCCCACATCGATCACTATTGCGCCTTCTTTTACCATATCGGCTGTTACAAACAGCTTTCTGCCTATAGCCGCAATAATTATATCAGCAGAACTGACAATCTCTTTCAAGTTCCGGGTTTTGCTATGCGTCAATGTTACTGTGCAATTCCCGGGGTAGGTGTTTCTTGCCATCAGAATACTCATGGGGCTTCCCACGATATTACTTCTTCCTATCACAACACAATGTTTGCCGGCTGTCTCAATCTTATACTCCTCAAGCATCATTAGAATGCCATATGGCGTAGCAGGAACGAAGCAAGGGAGGTTCCTCATCATTCTGCCAAGGTTTATAGGATGGAATCCGTCGACGTCTTTACGGTGATCTATTTTTTCTGTAACCTTTTCAGGATCAATATGCTTAGGTAAAGGGAGCTGAACTATAAGTCCATTTACTTCTTCATCGTTGTTAATCTCTTCAATCTTATTCAGAAGCTCTTCTTCAGTAACCGTTTCTTCATATCGGAAGAGGGTAGATTTAAAGCCGACCTTTTCGCAGTTCTTCATTTTACTGGCAACATAGGTTTCGCTTCCGCCGTCGTGGCCTACCAATATAGCGACAAGATGTGGCTTCCGGCCTGTTGCTGCCAGAATCGCTGCTGCTTCAGCTGCTATCTCCTGCTTGAGTTTTTCAGATACGAATTTTCCGTCGAGTAATTGCATTTTTTATTTTAGTATCAAGTATCAAGATTCTAGTATCAAGATGAACCCCGGAGGCAAGTTTCAGCTCTTTAAATAATCTAAAGTCTTGATACTTGATACCAGCTACTTGATACTAGAAACACTAATCCAATTTCAACACAGCCATGAATGCCGATTGAGGTATTTCTACGTTACCCACCTGCCGCATGCGCTTCTTTCCCTTCTTTTGCTTTTCAAGGAGCTTACGTTTACGGGAGATGTCACCGCCATAACACTTGGCAGTCACGTCCTTACGTAAAGCCCTTACACTTTCCCTCGCTATAACCTTCGCTCCAATCGATGCCTGAATAATAATTTCAAACTGTTGGCGGGGAAGGAGTTCACGAAGTTTTTCACAGATCTTCTTTCCAAAGTCGTATGAATTTGCCCGGTGAATCAACGAGGAGAGGGCATCTACTGCCTCTCCGTTAAGTTTTATATCCAGTCTTACCAGATCAGACTGCCTGTAACCTATCTGGTGATAATCGAAGGATGCGTAACCCTTAGAAATGGTCTTCAGCCTGTCATAGAAGTCGAAAACGATCTCACCCATAGGCATTTCGAATATCAACTCAACCCTGTCTGATGTAAGATATGATTGGTTGACAATTATACCCCGTTTCTGGATACATAGCGACATTACCGGACCAACAAACTCGGATTTAGTAATAATGCTCGCTTTAATATAGGGTTCTTCCACGTAATCCATTTTGCTTGGATCAGGAAGATCAGAAGGATTATTTACGATGATCAGGTCGCCCTTGGTGGTATAAGCCCGGTAGGAAACGTTTGGTACGGTGGTGATCACCGTCATATCGAACTCACGCTCGAGTCGTTCCTGGATGATCTCCATATGCAGCATTCCGAGGAATCCGCAACGGAAGCCGAACCCTAAAGCTGCAGACGACTCTGGTTCGAAAACGATGGACGCGTCGTTGAGCTGCAATTTGTGCATGCTTTCACGAAGTTCCTCATATTCGTCCGTATCGACGGGATAGATACCCGCGAATACCATCGGCTTTACTTCTTCAAAACCCTGAATCGCCTCGAGTGCTGGCTTTTCAACATGGGTAATTGTATCACCCACCTTCACTTCGCGGGCTTCTTTAATTCCGGAAATGATATAACCTACATCGCCCGTTTTAATGACATCTTTAGGCTCCTGCGTTAATTTGAGAGTGCCAACTTCATCAGCTATATATTCTTTGCCGGTAGCAATGAATTTTACTTTGTCGTTTTTACGGATCTCGCCGTTTATTACTTTGAAATAGGCTATAATGCCCCGGAAAGAATTATATACCGAGTCAAAGATCAAAGCCTGCAATTCGGCATTCGGATCGCCTTTAGGAGAAGGCACCCGGGCAACAATTGCTTCCAGAATATCGTGAACACCTTGTCCCGTCTTGCCTGAAGCCGGAATAATCTCCTCGCGTTTACAGCCAATCAACTCAATGATCTGATCTTTCACTTCCTCGGGCATCGCACCGGGAAGATCCATCTTGTTTAATATGGGAATGATTTCCAGATCGTGTTCCAGGGCCAGATAAAGATTAGATATAGTCTGGGCCTGTATTCCCTGAGAGGCATCAACAATCAGTAACGCGCCCTCGCAGGCCGCTATAGAACGAGAAACCTCATAAGAAAAATCGACATGCCCCGGGGTATCAATCAGGTTCAAAACATAATCCTGTCCATCCAGTTTATACTTCATCTGGATAGCGTGGCTTTTAATAGTGATGCCACGTTCACGCTCTAGATCCATGTCGTCAAGAAGCTGAGCCTGCGCTTCGCGTTGACTAATGGTATTTGTATATTCGAGCAATCGATCAGCCAGCGTACTCTTCCCGTGATCGATATGGGCAATGATGCAAAAATTCCGGATATGTTTCATTCGAAGCGCAAAGATAATTTATTGCATCCATATTTTAATGACGACTTGATTGAAAGAGAATGTTTATTAGCGAACAATTATTACATACTATTAATCAGATACTTAAGCAAAGTCGGCGGCTTGCCGGACCGGTATCCGTGGTTAGTGCTGTATATGGCGAAAGTATAAATCGGTGTTTCCGGTTAAAATCAGGTACTGAGAGCTTTTTTCTGAAACTGAACAGTCTGAAGGAATACCCGGAGTTGTTTATG
>DALYUO010000083.1:17407-19012 GCA_031981225.1 Pararcticibacter sp. | reverse complement strand
AGCGTGGGAAGAATTGTACAGGAACTGGCGAACTGGCGTGTAGATACCTATAGAGAGGGGAGCGACCAATACATAAACAGATACGTATTTAATCCATTGCATGAAGCGAGTTTGAGCAATTTCAGCAAAGAATCATATTTTGAGATGATTGATGCATTATCTGCCGACTATAAAATATCCGGAAGTTTGCGGTTGAGGGCTTTGATAAGTCTGAATAACACCATTAGTAAATCTGACAAGTTTCTTTCCCCTTTTAGCAAGGAGTTTTATGATTATTCAACTAACGACTTAAATAAAAGAGGAAGTTATGATTACTCCAACACCAACAGGCTTGGTATAGACGGTACAATCTCATTAAGTTACAATAAGCAGATCAATGATCACTTCTTCAACCTGGTAGCAGGTACCAATGTACTGTCGGCGAAGTCCGACTTTAAGTCGTTTTCTGCTCAGGGTTTCTCGAACGACAGGTTTACAAATGTCGGTTTCGCCAGGATTTACAAAGAAAATTCTTCGCCAGATGGAGATGTGCTGATCCAGAGAACCCTTGGTGCTTTTTTCTCGGGTAATTACTCTTACAAAAATAAATACCTGATGGATGCTTCTTTTCGACTGGATGGATCATCTGCTTTCGGAGCCGACAGCAGGTTTGCACCTTTTTGGGCGCTGGGCCTGGGATGGAATATCCACAATGAGAACTTCCTGAAGGATAATGCACTTATCAGTCAGGTTCGTTTAAAAGCCAGTACAGGTATTCTCGGTTCTATTGGCTTCCCGGCGTACATGTCGCGTTCTATTTATACTTATTACAGCAACAACTGGTACTCTACCGGAATTGGTGCCGCTACCAGCAATTATGGAAATACCAACCTGGAATGGCAAAAAACAGAAACTTATGATGCCGGTCTGGATATCGGGTTCCTGAAAGATCGCTTTGTGATCTCCCCCCGGTACTATTACAAGCTAACCAAGGGCTTGATCACCGACATTAATCTTGCTCCATCTACTGGTTTTACAACCTATAAGGAAAACCTTGGCGACATGAGCAACAAAGGGTACGAGATCTACCTGAAGGCAAATTTATTTACCCGTAACGATGCTTATATTAATATTACCGGAAATATAGCCCACAATGAGAATACAATTGTGAAGATCTCAAATTCATTAAAGGCCTTTAACAAACAGATTGACGATATACAAAAGGATGAAGATAATAAACTTTATGCGATGCCTTTACTTCGCTATAATGAAGGTCAGTCCCTCAATACCATATATGGAGTGAAATCTCTGGGGATCGATCCTGAAAATGGCAAGGAGATCTTTGTAAAAACAGATGGTTCTTTAACCTATGATTATGATGTAAGGGATACACGGCCTATTGGTAACAGTACCCCCGTGGTTGAAGGCAATATTGGCAGTTCAATAGGTTACAAAAGGTTTACGCTAAGCTTTAATTTCTGGTACAGGCTGGGTGCAGACATTTACAATCAGACTTTGGTTGATCGTATAGAAAATGCTGATCCCCGCTTTAATGTAGACAGAAGAGCGATGACGTTACGTTGGTCGGAGCCTGGCGACGCCGCTTTGTACAAAAACATCAAAGAT
>DALYUO010000083.1:13435-17397 GCA_031981225.1 Pararcticibacter sp. | reverse complement strand
ACAAAGGCCAGCTCACGGTTTATTCAACGCGAAAGTCTGATAGATCTTCAGTCGGTATATCTTTCTTACGATTTAAAACGAGACTTAGTTCGCAGGATAGGGTTTCAGAATATCCGCGCTTCGGTTTCAATGAACGACCTGTTCAGATCGTCTACCATAAAAATTGAAAGAGGTATCAATTCACCATACGCGAGAAGTGCAACGTTCTCGCTACTTGCGGCATTTTAATTTAAAATATATGAAGCACTATATATATATCATACTCATCGGGCTGGCTTTTTCTTCCTGCAAAAAGTTTCTTGATGTACAACCAGAGTCGGATGTTACAAAGGAGGATCTGTTTAAAACAGAGGAAGGTTTTAAGGAGGCGCTGAACGGGGTATACAACCTAAACGCCGAAAAATCATTATACGGAGAGAACCTTACTTTCGGCAATCTGGATATTATGGCTCAAAACTATGATTTTACCGACCCGGATGCACGTAAAGTACAATCATTCCAGTATGAAGATCAGTTTCTTATCAGCAAGAACGATGAAATTTGGGCCTCGGCCTATAAAGCAATCGGGAATATCAACTCGATACTGGAAGCCGTTGAGAAGAACAAGGGCGTTTTATTTGATAAAAACTACGAACTGATCAAGGGCGAAGCGCTTACTTTGCGGGCCTATCTGCACTTTGACCTGCTTAGGATGTTTGCTCCTTCGTTCGTAAGCAAACCGGATGCCGTAGCTATTCCATACGTAACCATCGTATCGATTAAAAGTACTCCGTTCTCTACAACCACTGAGGTGTTGAATAAGATAATTGCTGACTTAACGGAGGCGAAACAACTGTTAAAAGTTGCCGACCCTATTTTATCTGCAGGTTATATTGTTGGTTACCCTGACAAAACTTATCCTAATGATTTTCCAGAGGCAATGAAATCGACAGAGACGAGCAGTAACTCGCTCTTCCTTCAGAACAGACGACACAGAATGAACTATTACACTGTCTGCGGAGAATTGGCAAGGGCGTACTTGTATAAAGGCGACATGGTGAACAGCCTGGCAAATGCAAAAGAGGTAATTGATTCGGGCAAATTTCCATGGACAAAACAGGAAGACTTTTTCAGTAGCAATTCGCAGCAGCGGGATAAGGTGTTTTATCCTGAGATCATCACTGGCTGGTATGTTCCTCAATCGCAAGAGCTTCTCAATCGTTTGTTTTCAAACGATAATCCAAGCAATGCGCCTACTATTACACAAAAGGAGTTTATATATGAGAAAGGAAGTGTGGGAGCAGAAGACTGGAGGTTCAGGCAATGGTTTCGTGATGTACCGGTCAATAATGCACCAGGGCGCTCTCTGGTACAAAAATATACATGGAACGGTACCCCTCAAAGAAACATGCACCCTACAGTGGCACCTGCAATGCGTTTATCTGAGATGTATTACATAGCAGCAGAAGCAACCTTTGATACCGACCCTATAAAGGCAACCGCTTATGTAGACAGTGTGCGTTTCCATAGAGGAATAGGAGTAGCGTTGCCTAAAACGATCGCAAAACCAGACTTTATCAGAAAGCTGGCAGAGGAAGCACGTAAGGAGTTTTATGGAGAGAGCCAGATCTTTTACATGTATAAAAGGCTGAACAGGGATGTTATCAATACCAACGGAATGGTCTATCCGGCAAGTGATAAGATCTTTGTTTTCCCATTACCATTAGATGAATTAGCTTATAGAAATTAAATCTGGAATACCATGAAACGATATTTTATATATACTTTTCTGCTAGCCTTGTTTCTATCGGCCTGCGAAAAGAACGACATATCTTTATATGATAGCGACGTTGACAACATCTATCTTAATTATCTGGATGACAAAGGAAAGAACGATACCAGTATAGTTACCTATTCGTTCGCCGGCAGTCCCGGCCTGGCGAGTGATACCATCTGGATTCCAGTAGCAGTAGCCGGGAAGCGGGTTAACCGCGACCGAAAATTTGTGCTGTCTGTAGTAGATACTTTGACTTTAGCTAAAAAAGATATGCATTATGAGCCGTTAAAGCCCTTTTATATCATGCCGGCAGATTCGGGTAAAACAAGGGTGCCTCTGATCATTAAAAACACCGATCCCCAACTGGCAAACCTTTCCGTAGTGCTCACGCTGCGCATCATACAAAGCGAAGATTTTACAGCTGAACTGCCGGTTGCTATCCGTACCAAAATGTTTGTGTATTCGAACAGGCTGGAACAGCCTGCCTGGTGGGTGTATTGGATGGGAAATCTGGGCACATATAGTAGAACGTCCCATAAGTTGTTTCTAATTTCCGGAGGACAGGACTTAGTCATTCCTACGGCGCCAGACGCCTATATGGGAATACCCAGAACCCTGTACTATCTGGAGAATGTAAAGAACTTTACTGTTGATCCTTTTACATGGATTTTAAGGAATCCTGAAAAAGGATACGTGCTGGCTAAGAGAAATGATGGAACTGAAGACTACGACTTTTATCAGAAAGAGTCTCCTCTGGTAAAAATTCATCTTAAGTTCTTTCCCCAGGTGAACCGCTATTTCTTTATGAACGAGAATGGGAATCAAGTTATTTTTAACTAAGGCATATCATGAAAAGTAAGTATATATACCTTTTAGCCATTGTGGCTCTGTTTTATACCTCGTGTAAGAAGGATCTTGGAAACTATGATTATTCTCCTCCTTCAGAGCCAGTAATTGAAGGTATCCGGAATGCAAATATCCCTGCGCTGATTGGCGATTCCTTAATCATAAAACCGAAGGTAAGCCTGGCAGGCGCTGATCCGCTGACGGACCTCAGCTTTGAGTGGAGAATCCTTTTATTAGAAGAGCTCCGTGAGCTGAGTTTCACCGGTTATCCATTTAAAATGCTTTTCAATCTGGGTACAGGTGAAAGGGCCGCAAAACTTATAGTAACAGACAAACGGAATGGTCTCATTTATAAATATGAATTCAAGATCACTGGTACTACCCAGTTTTCTACAGGAACAGTGATCTTAAGTAATGAGGGAGGAAAGGGCAAACTTTCTTTCGTAAAATCCGACAATACTGTTCTTGCCAATATTTATGAAACACTGCAGCCTGGCCTTGTTTTGCCAAACAACCCGGTGCAGCTTTACTATTCCAAACCCTTACCATACCAGCTATTAAGCAAAGAGGAATACTGGATCATGTGCAATGACGCCAGCTCTGGCAGTGTCATTGTTAATCCAAGTACATTATTCTTTAAAGACAATTTCAGATCTCAGTTTTTCCTTCCTCCATCCACGGTTACCCCCGGGCATTTGGAGACCTTAATGGGAACCATTTCCCATGGTGTGATTAATGGAAAGCTGTATGTTGGTATTCAAAGTACTGCTCCATTTGCTCCTGATTACGGAAAGTATGCAAATGCACAACCGGGTGACTATGAGCTATCTCCAATGCTCACAAAGGGAGGATCTTTCTACCTCGGATTTGACACAAAAATCAAGGCCTTCGTTATTTTTGATGGTGGTGGATCTTATTTAGGGACAAATTATGGAACCGGAACCGCAACGACCCTTCCTTTCAACCCCAAGAATATCGGGATGAGTAACCTGGTGTATTTTAAGGCAAGTGAGTCTGGTACTACATATGCTTTTTTCAGGGACGAGACAGGCACATGGGAGTATAGATTTAATAACAGGCTTAACGAGGGAACTAAAGAAATTGTCCCCGAGCAAAAAAGGAAATTCACAGGGTCGTCATTGGTATTGGCAGATTCAAAATGGGTGAGCAACGCCTTAAACGTATTTTATTTCTCGTCGGGCGATAAGATTTACCGGTACAATCCGATTAACGAGGAGGTGCGGGCCCTTGACGCGAATTTTGGCGGCAAGAAAGTTTCGATGATCAAAATCAGTGCTGACGACAATACCCTAACTGTTGGTGTAGAAGGCGCCTTATATAGTCTGGATGTTACTGTCGG
>DALYUO010000083.1:12446-13425 GCA_031981225.1 Pararcticibacter sp. | reverse complement strand
GGAAAGATTGTAGAGGCCAAAACAATAAATGGAATTCCAGGATCTCCGGTTGACGTCCTGGTTAGAACTAATTAAATAATATAGAAATGAAACTCCACTATTTGATTTTAGCTGCGATGGCTCCGGTCTTCGTTGCTGCACAAACTCCGAACTTTACCCTAACCGGTAAAATAGGAAACCTGAACAAACCAGCAAAGGTATATTTTGACTATACAGAGAATGGCAATAATCATATGGACTCTGCTGATGTGGTTAACGGGGCGTTCAAGTTTTCGGGTAATATAACCGGAATAGCTTTTTCAAGGATGACGCTCTCCCATGACGGCAAAGGGAAAAATAATGAAATTTATGCTAAGGGAGCCGGAGATGTTATCTATTTCTATTTCGGTACTGAGAACATTAAGATGACTTCCGCCGACTCACTGTATAACGCCAAATTCACAGGGTCGAAAGTGTACAACGAGATGCTTGCTTTTGACAAGGCGACAGGAGAGACCGTGATGGCTATTAACCGTACAGCCAATCTTGTTATGGAGAGGGCCACGCCCGAACAGCAAAAAGACCCCGAGTTCTTTAAGGCACTGGATGTACGGGTAAAGGGAAAAACAGCTGCACGAAAAGACAAACTGGTACAGTTTGCAAAAAACAATCCTGATTCTTATTTCTCCGTTGCCGGATTGACCGAAGCTTTTAATGCTTACAGAGTACCTGTGACCGATATAGAAGCTGTATTCAATAAGCTGAGCGAACAACAGCGCAAAACTTATGCAGGGATAAACCTGGCGAAGCTTATCGAGGCGAACAGTACAACTGCTATTGGAGCCAAAGCGCCGGTTTTTGCTCAGAACGACACGACTGGAAAGTCGATAGCTTTAACTGATTTGAGAGGAAAGTATGTTCTGGTAGAATTTTGGGCGAGCTGGTGTCATCCTTGCCGCCTGGAAAGTCCCAACCTGTTAAAACAGTATCAAATCTATAA
>DALYUO010000083.1:10543-12332 GCA_031981225.1 Pararcticibacter sp. | reverse complement strand
CGCAGGTTTCCGATTTAAAGGGATCTGGCAATGAGGTGGCAAAACTATACGGCGTAACTGCCGTGCCCGCAAATTTCCTGGTTAGTCCTGAAGGTAAAATAATTGCCAAAGACCTGCGAGGGGAGGATTTGAATAAGAAACTGGCCGAAACGCTCAATTAAGAGGTGCATTCCGGGCATTAGTCAACCATATGAAATCAGCAAGATTTTTCAAAGTAATAATCTCCATCATTCTTTCAGTAGCATCAGCACAAGCTGTTGCTGCTGAATTGAAGGGAGCAAAAATTGCACTTAAAGTGCTCTATGTAGGTTACAGTCCTGAAAGACCAATGCCTGCCAATGTAGTTTATTACAGCACTGCTCCCAAAGTAGTTGAACAGGTATACAAAACAAGAATGGCCGATTTTAAAGCATTTCTTGAAAGCCGGTTCAGCAAAGTAGAAACGGTGGATGCGCGGGACTATACACCTGATATGTCCAATAATGTCGATGTTACGATCATGGATGCCGGTCCGGTAAAGTTGCCTGCTGATTTTAGTCGACCGGTAGTCCTGATGCATGCGATGGCTCCCAACGTTGGCTTGCCCATCGGTTTAAAATTCGACTGGTACTGCCAGTGTCTTGACGATGATGCGTTAAACATTAATACGAAGCATGAGATCTTTAATTCTCCTGTAAAAGTTAAGCTGACGATGATAAAAAGGCCTACGCCAGAATCATTTTTCAATGGTTTCCAGGGCCTGAAAACGCCCAAAGAAATGCCCATGTGGAAGGTGATTAAAGAAGATGCTTCCGCCAGGGGAAAGTACATTATAGGCATGGTTTCCCACGGCGAGGGGTTCAACGATTCTCCGGATGCTGAGTCGATATCCGGCGGGGTATGTCTTAAAAATGCAGAAGCGGTGGCGCTTGGACGCCAGGGTAACTACTTTATGTGGGGATTCTCGGCCTCTCCGGATTACATGACCGATGAAGCGAAGGATGTATTTGTAAATACGGTTTGCTATATCAAGAAGTATGATCATCAACTGCCGATAGTTAAGAAAGTACAGATCGAAACCCGTGAATGGATAGAGGAGAGGATTTATCGTACTGATAAGTCGCTGTATGAAAAGGCGATCATTTCGCGGCAGGAGGGTAATGCCCGAATGCTGAAAGCACAGCAGGAATTGAAAGACAAGAAGGCTGCAGGAGAAGATATAGGATACGCCAACGAAATGTTCCTGAAGATGCCTGTTAGTAATGAAACCGAAAGTTTTGCCGATTATTTAAAGGGGCAGAACGGCACTGAGCTGTTTAACCGTTTTGGTACGAACACAGCCTTGTATCATAAATACTACCGGGATAACTATGAATATTTTTACCCGGCAGATGCCTATTCTTTACAGCTCGACACGGATGTCCGGAAACTGCGCATTTCGAACAGAAAGATCGGGCTTCTCGAGAAGTGTATAGAAATGCTGGAAGAAAATCAGGATCCGGCAACGGCTCAGAAGATACTGGAACGGTATACTACCGAGAAATTTACAACCCCGGCGGATTGGAGAAACTGGTTTACTAAAAACAAGGCGAAGTTGTTTTATACAGAAGCCGGCGGCTTTAAATTTATGGTCAATACTATTGGGGCGGCTACATCGCCGGCTGGTGAAAAAGCAATGGTGATAGAGGGTAATAGTGGGGCGACAGAGCCAACGCTAAGTGATCCCGTCTCCGTGTCCGCTAAACTTGTTTATGCGGCCGACAGAAAAAGTGCAGATCTGTTCATTTATGCCAATATGTTGAAAGGATGG
>DALYUO010000083.1:9913-10492 GCA_031981225.1 Pararcticibacter sp. | reverse complement strand
AAACGCCGGCGGCTACGCCTTTTCCAGATGATAAGGGCGTTTTTATATTTGAGGGAAAGGTGTTTTATAAAATGAGAATTGACTGCAGTGCTGTAAAGCCAGGTTCAGTAATTAAATGTGGTTTGTTTTACCAAACCTGTAACGACAATAAGTGCCTTCAGCCTACCACAAAAATGGTAGAAGTAACCATCTGATGAAAAAGCATAAGCTAAATATAATATTAGTAGCCATATTCTTTATTACCATCCACAATGTTCTTCACGCTCAGAAGTTTGACAGAGCAGGCCTGGAGCGTACAATACATAAAGCGGTAAAGAAAGCGTACAACACCAGCGTAAGGATTTGGGGGTTTGACATAGTAAAGCAAATGCAAACCAGCGGTCAGTTCAGCGGTGTTGTGGTGAGTGCCGAAGGACACATTCTTACGGCGGCTCATGTAAATATTCCGGGCAATACCTATAAAGTAATGTTCGCCGATGGGACGGCATACTTCGCCAAAGGCAAGGGAGAAATAGAACTCGCCGGTAATCAAACAGTACCAGACGTTGCTATGATGAAGATCATGGGCAGTTTTAAAGG
>DALYUO010000083.1:8235-9903 GCA_031981225.1 Pararcticibacter sp. | reverse complement strand
GGCTGGTCGTATTCACTGAAAAAGGACGAACCTTGCATCAGTATTGCTTACCCTGAAAGCCTCAACCAGCCCTTGCCAACAGTGCGGTTTGGACGAATTGCGCATCCGAACAATAAGTACGGATTTGTACAATCTACCTGCATCATGGAACCGGGCGACTCGGGAGGTCCGTTGTTCGACTACCTGGGGCGGGTGGTAGGATTGCACAGTGCTATTGACGTTTCAGAAAGCGACAATTTTGAGGTTCCGGTTGACCTTTACAGAAAGTACTGGACGGCCCTGAACAAAGAAGAAACATATAAAGAATACCCCCAGCTTAAGGACACTGTTGGAACAGACCCCTTGATTGATAAAATCATAACAGTTCCGGGGCTTCAAAAACCGGAGAGGAACTTTACATCCCTGAGCTCCAAACTGAGTACTTATTCTCTGCCGGTTAAAAGCAGTATAGATGGTGTTGTTCAAACAGTGTTTGGGACTCTTTTCTCGTTGAAGGGATCTACCTTCGACAAAAAGTTCGATAACAAAAGTATTGTGGTCAGTAAAAACTCTATGGTGGGAGAGGCCCCTGTTGTAGAATGGAAAGGTAAAAAGATTGCTGCCAAAGTGATTGTAAGAGATAAGGAAAACGACCTGATACTGTTAAGTATGGACTGGAAGGGAAATAGTGGAATAAAAGTAGTGGACCTAAGCTCTGATACTTTAGGTCTGGAGCAGTTAGGTAAATTTCTTATATCTCCTCTGACAGGCGATACCAGTAAAATAAGTGTATTGGGTAGTCGCGAAATCAGCTTACCCAAAATAGCCAGTTCTGCCTATCTGGGCACAGAGATAGGAATGAAGCAGGGCTGGGTAACATTGACGGATATCAGACAAGGTTCTCCCGCCGCTGAAATCGGTCTGAAGTCAGGCGACCAGGTTCTGAACCTTAACGGCGTCAATATCGAGACAGCTGACGACTTCTCGGGCGCACTAAAAAAATACTGGCCCGGCGACAAAATTAAAATCAAAGTGATGAGGGCCGACAGTTCCCGATCAGTGGATATAACACTGGTGAAAGAGGTCGCTTTAGGAACCAGGCCTCAGCACCATAGTGGTCATCCTGCCGACCTTTTTGCAGGGGGTAAAAGTGGCCGACGCGATGGTTTTACTAAAGTACTTGTCCATGATGCAGTTTTACGGCCTGAACAGTGCGGTGGACCCGTATTTGATGCAGAGGGGCGTTTTTATGGCATTAATATCGCACGTTATAGCAGAACATCAAGTTTGATTATTCCTTCTCAGTCTATCGTCAGGTTAATTGACCGGTATACACAGTCTGAACTATTGATATCCCGGCTCCCCTAAGTATTCATGATCGCTACTGTCATGGTTTAATAATATTTTTTCTAACTGGAACGATTGTTCCTGAATAGAAATACATTTGTGGAATGATTGTTCCATTATAAAACCAATCATTCAAAACATGAAAAAATTATCAAACAAAGTAGCGGTTATAACAGGAGCTTCAAAAGGAATTGGAGCAGGTATAGCCAAAAGTCTTGCAGCAGAAGGTGCATCTGTAGTAGTTAATTATGCATCGTCTAAAACCGATGCAGATAAGGTGGTAGCAGAGATCGTTGACAACGGAGGTAAAGCAATTGCCCTGCAGGGAGACGTATCGAAGGC
>DALYUO010000083.1:7622-8127 GCA_031981225.1 Pararcticibacter sp. | reverse complement strand
AGCTGGCGGCAGTATCATTAACATTGGCTCGGTAGTGAGCAACATCGCTCCGGCGGGAAGTTCAATTTATACCGCTACAAAAGGTGCAGTAGATTCAATTACGCTCGTTCTATCAAAAGAACTCGGCCCTAAAAAGATCAGGGTGAACTCTATCAACCCAGGCATGGTAGAGACAGAAGGGACTCATACCGCCGGTGTCATTGGCAGCGATATGCATCTGGAAGCAGAGCGCACTGCACCGCTTGGTCGTATTGGTCAGCCGGAAGACATTGCGCTGATTGCCGTATTTCTCGCATCTGAAGAATCCCGGTGGTTAACAGGAGAAACCCTGCTCGCGGGTGGAGGCATAAGATAACCTTCTGCTATCTCAAATAATTTATTTAAATTGAATAGCTTTGTCTAATTATAGGCAAAGCTATTTTGATTATGGCAAGGACGAAGGATTTTGATGAAAAGGAAGTATTAAATAAGGCAATTAACCTGTTTTGGTTGAAAGGGTATAATG
>DALYUO010000083.1:2082-7612 GCA_031981225.1 Pararcticibacter sp. | reverse complement strand
TGGTTGAAGGACTCGGCATAAGCCGGTCGAGCCTGTATGATACCTATGGTGATAAGCATACTTTATATGTTAAAGCGCTGGAATCTTACCAATGCGAAGCATCGAGCAGGCTTTGTGCGATCATCCATAGCTCAAATTCGGCAAAAAAAACGATCAGTGCATTACTCGAATACATCACATCCGAACTCCTCAACGATCAATCGCGCAAGGGTTGTTTCCTTGTTAATGCTGAAGTTGAAGTCGCCCCGCACGATGCCGAAGTAAATCAAATGATCTGTCAGAACGATGAGCAGGTTGAAGATGTTTTTTATAAGGTTATTAAAAAAGGGCAGGAAAGTGGCGAAATAACGAATAAACAGGATGCCAGGGCGCTCGCCAGGTTTACTTTCAATACTGTAAAAGGCATCCGTGTAGCAGCTAAAACGACTAATGATAAAGCTGTTTTCGACGACATTATTAAACTTACAATCTCTATACTGGACTAAAGGTCGCCGGAACGGCTTCGAGACATATCCGGGACATGTTCGGGATGGTTTCGCCTGGTTATCGGTAATTCATCGGGCGGGTATCGGTATTTCATCGGGAGCTCCCGATGCCCGCCCGTAGCCGGCCCGATACTTTTCCGATGCCCGCCCGATAAATTGTCAAACAAGTCTCGAACGTGTCTCGAAGCTGTCCCGGCAGAAACTCCTACTTTTTTGTCACCTTTCCAGAAGTTTATCGTACAAAAGAAGGGAATGAAGAATTAAGGCTCGCCAACGCTCATTTTAACTGCGCTTTTTAATGATAAATTCCTCTGCTTACCTTTTTCCGGATTAGAAAAAGTTTATTATTGTATTATAACTCGAACTGAGGTCTTTTATGGATTCAAAGGAAAGAATATCAATTGTAATTGTTTCTGACAACGCATTTATGGTTATGCTGGCTACTTTGATCAAAAGTATCGAAGTTAATCATAAATCCGACGAAATAATAGACTTCTACATCGTTGAAGATCACGTAACAAAAAGAAACCGTGAAAAGTTATTGTCATCGGTAAGCTCGCCTTTTATCAACTTCACATTTTATAAAATGAATGATATACTGCCGGTGGGAAGAAGCATGCTTGTTGACAAGTCGTCTTTCCCTCTTAATGTATATGTGCGATTTTTTGTTCCCGATTTTATCCCTCAGCATATCAGCAGGATACTGTATTTAGACGCAGATATGGTCGTAAATGTTGATATATCAGAGTTGTGGAATATTAATATTGGTGAATACGTGATAGGCGCTGCAATTGACAGGGCTAAAGTTGTAAGCAGCACCTGGGCTGGAATTCCGAATTATAAGGAACTCGGACTGCATCCTGATACAAAGTATTTTAATGCAGGACTGCAGATAATTAACGCTTTTAAGTGGCGCAGCGAGAATATTACAGAAAGGTTAATGAAATGTAAGCTGGATAATGAAGCGTTCCTGAAATTTAACGACCAGTATTGCCTGAACGTTGTTTTTGCTAACAACTGGTATGAATTAAGCTCGAAATGGAATTGCTTCCCTGATTCAACAGAACCTAATCCTTACCTGATCCATTTTATTGGAGATAAACCTATCTATAAAACGTATACCTTTAACGAGGATTATAAAGACAGATTCTATTATTATCTTAGCATGACGGGATGGAGGGGGTTCAAACCTCTCAGCGGCAATATGCTGAGGATAAATAAGCTTATTAATAAGATCAGAAAAAAACTGGTTTAATTGTATATAATGACCATTTCAAAAGAAAAATGGCCTGATGGCGTTGTAATGAAACTAAGCTTTATTATTTCCGCCATAGCGTTTTTAATAATGATTGCCATTAGACTTAAACTGGCTTTCAATATAAGTACAGACCTGGCAGGAGTAGAGCAAAATGTTATTTATAGTATTCAAACCTTTCTTGATACTGGTAAGCTGTATACAGATCCCGGACATCTTCCTTTTTCTATAACGCAATACACTCCTATATACCATTATGTATGCGCGTTTACAGCAAAGGTGTTTCATCTCGATCCTCTCGAAGATATACAACAACTATATTTGATTGGCCGGACGTGGAATATTGTGTTTAATGTTTTATCGGCTGTATCAGTATATCTGATTGCCAGGAGATTTCGACTTCCGCGGCCTCTTGCAGCAATTCTGGGTTTTCTCGCCTTTATTTCTGTTTTCCGGCAAGGGTTCAGTGTTCGTCCCGACTCATTATACGACTGCTTTTCACTATGGTCGGTTTACCTTCTAATTGTTTTTTTGGACGAAAAGAAAGCGGGCAAATCAAAGCTTGAATATCTGTTCATTTCCGTCGTGCTTTCCGTTTGCGCCATTTTTACGAAGCAGAGCGGAGTACAGCTTCCTGTTATTTTTCTGGCCTTCTTTCTATTTGTAAGAGAATGGAAAGTATTTGCATCGGCATCGGCGATTTACCTGTTAGTCTTCTCTGTTTTTTTGCTTTTCTTTTTCATGCTATATAAGGATGCATTTCTAAAAAACGTGATTGGCGGTCTTGATAATGGCATTAGTATTCATTGGTTTCAGAGTCGTGTTTGGGGAAATGGTTTTAAGATAAAAGTTATCCTGCCAGCTGTTGCTGCGCTGTATATTGTAGTTGTTAAACTACTGGTTTTTAAGGGCAATACTATCGAACGGTTTCTATGTTTGTGTATTTCGGGAATGTTCGCATTCTCGGCGATCACCATCTTGAAGGATGGTTCTAATATTCAGTATTTTTATGTGGCTGTTTGTCTGACGTTTGTGCTCATCGCTCATTATGCCCACTCGCATATCGGGCATTGGCGGCTATACAGCTTAGCTTTGCCGGTACTCTCTTTTTTACTCATGATGTTGTTAGCAGCTAATGTGAGGCATCATTTTCAGTGGCTGAAGGATATTGAATATGTTAAAAAAGAACAGATCGGTGAGAAAGAGCGTACAGCGAGAGCAGTTGCCGATTTCTTTTATAAAGATCTTAGAATTGGTGCGGGCGATTACATCTTTGCCGATCTGGCGATTGAGAGTGCCGACTTAAGAATTAACGGCAGAAGGGGCATTAATAATTTATTGTTCCGCAATTGTGTTGTACCACAATTGGAGATGTTTGACGCTATTAAAAAAGCGAAGGTGCTTGGGTTCGATAACTTTGATAAATGCCTGAAGGAGGGACAGATAAAGTACATCATTTCTTCAAGCCCTCCTAATAGCTTTCAGCTGACGGAGAATTTAATCTTTCTTCGCGAGCGTAACTATCGTTTATTGAAGCAAATAGGAGGTTATTCCATTTATAAATATAAGGGCTCGTAAACGATATGTTTGTACAGGTCCGTCAGTTCAGATTAAAAAATCACCGTAAAGTAATGCCCGCTCAACCAGATGTAGTAATTATAGCTCCCTGTTTCAATGAAAACAGAACCGTCGAGGTGTTTCTTGCAGACCTCGAAAAAGCGCTGGAGTCGTTGGCGTATCGCTTTAGGATCGTTATTATTGATGATGGCTCTACAGATGATACACTCGAGATACTGAAAAGCATAGAGTTAAAGGCAGACAACCTTGAACTTTCCATTCTCACCCTGCAGTTCAATTCTGGTCACCAGGGTGCGATCTATCAGGGACTATTGTATTGCAGCAACTTAGCTTGTGATAAATTTATTATTATGGACTCTGATGGGGAAGATGATCCGAGAGCAATAAAGGAGCTTGTTAAAATTAACGGCTTCGATATAGTCCATGTAATACGGGGAAAGCGAAATGAAAGCTTTTCCTTTAAGCTGGCGTATTATTTTTATAAGATCATATTTAGAGCGATAACCGGAAAGGTGTTAAATTTCGGTAATTATTGTATGATCAATAAAAAAATAGTCCTTAATTCTTGTCATACTTCGTTTATCCATTTTGCTGCTCATCTTTCGAAGCAGAAGGCAAAAAGCAAAGGAATAGTTTATGACCGGAGAAAAAGGCTTGACGGGAAATCTAAAATGAGTTTTCAGGGTTTGGTTAATCATGCTTTTAAATCATTTATCGAATATGGAGAAGAGCTGTTAATGGTTTTCCTTAAACTTTTTGTTGCGACAGGCATCTTTATGCTCATTATGGTGGGAGTTGTTCTTTACAAGAAGTTTATATCTATGGAAGCTGTGATTGGATGGGCAAGTACCATTTTATCTAGCTTATTTAATATGGCACTGATCAGTCTTGGCTTCTTTATTCTCGGAATCCTGATGTTAAATGTAATATCAAGAGGAAAGAATATAAAAGAGGTAATTTACAAAGAGATAGAATAAACAACCCTTTTTGCGAGATAAGTATTCATGATGAACAACGTAGTCCTGCTGTGTTATGGAAGAGAGATCGAATATAAAAGAGCAATTTTTGCAGCTCTTAGTTTTGCCAGCTGGTATAGCGGGGATGTTAAGGAGATCAGGTTTGTAATTTACACCGATGATCCGTCTTATTTTGAGGCTTATCTTCAAGGGCTTACAACCGAATATGTTTTCCTTACCGGGAGTATGCTTCGTGAGATGCTGGCCGGCACCGACTATATTCACAGAAGAAAGATCTGTATCATTAAAGATGTATTCGTACGGCACCAGGGAATGCCGGTTCTGTTTCTAGACTCGGATACTTTTGCTATATCCGACCCTAAGCCCTTGTTAGACAGCCTCAATAGAGGAGAATGCTTCATGCATGTGAGAGAATATCGTTTTGCCGATGCTCCCGATATTTACAGGAAGTATATGCGCAATAAGCTGGAAAACGCAGAACAGTATCCTGAAGCGTTCTTAAGGCTTATCGAGAGCCAGTCGTTTTCCGTCGATGGTAACCTCCTCAAGTTTGAGAAGTCAATGTATTGCTGGAATTCAGGGGTGCTGGGGCTTGGCAGTGAGACCGGCCCGCTGATGAATGATGTATTAAATCTTACTGATCAGTTTTATTCGGCAAGCAGGTGGTTTATCAGCGAGCAGCTTGCTTTTTCGCTGACATTGCATTTTATATCGAAATTACCTTTATTTCCTGCAGAACCTTTTATCAACCATTATTATCAGGTTAAGGATAAAGTTGACATGCTGACAGCTCGTTTTTTTGAAGGACAGTTCAGCAAGCTGGATTTGCAAAAAAAGCTCTCCAGGATAAAGGCATTTACGTTAAACGTCAATAAGATCACCATTTATGATTACTGTGCAATGATTTTCTATTATTCGTTAAAAAAAGGGTCTGTTGGCAAAGGCCTGCGTTATGGAGTAAAGGCGCTGCTGAATATTCCTTTTGACCCGATATTTTTCAGCTATCTAAAGTCCGAACAAAAGCGGATAAAGCAGATCAGGTAGTTAAAGAAACTGTTCATAAAAAGCAATCGTTTCACTTGCCACATGATCTGGATCGAACGAGGATAGATCTGGCTGCATTACGATGTCCGATTCAACTTTAACCTCTATAACACTCTTAAGCAACTGCCCCGCATCTAATTGGACTGAAAACAACTTAATAAATTGTGGACCGGTTACATCCCTTAATTCGG
>DALYUO010000083.1:0-2072 GCA_031981225.1 Pararcticibacter sp. | reverse complement strand
AGCGCAGGAGCAAGAGTAGGCTTGTTAAAGCTTAAGTTTAAAAAGACCGAGCCTGAATTAAATATATTTGAATAAGGTGTTACAACCAGATCTGCAGCATTCAGATAGACTTGCAGTTCTGAATCGGGAAGGAATTTTTCATTTAACTGAAACTCGTCAAGGCCTTCAGCTTCTTTAAAAAGCTGGTCTCTCACCTCCGGATGTACGCCCCCGGCAATTAAAAGATATTTATCATCCAGATCCAGCTCCTTAAAAGCCCTTATGAGTCCCGTTACGTTCTTATAGGTCCGTATCTGGCCAATAAAAAGGATTACAAATTTACCGGCGGGTACTGAAAGCTGTTTTCGGGCGGCTTCCATAGATATTTCATTCGGATAATAGCCGCGGTAATGGGGGTGGGGAATATAGCAGAATTTTTGCCCACCTACATTTGCAGCTTTTTCTTTAATGATTTTTAAGCCCTCCTTATTCAGACTGATAAATCCATCTGCTTTCTTGTAGAGAAAAGTATACATCTTCTTTTGGAGTACTGCATTTTTGCTTTCGTGTGCCTCGAGATTGTGTACCGTCCAGATAACCTTCTTATTAAGGAATTTAATCGTATTGATAAACAAACGGAACAATACCAGCCTTGCGTTTGCCTTAAAATGGTTTGAGTAGGATAAAATGCTGCTGGGCCAATGAATATGAAGTATTTTATAGTTTTGAAATAGCAAGGCCCTTAAAACGAATTTAGGAGTAAATCCAAATTCGTGTACCTTATATCCTTTTTTCTCTATATTACTGTAGAGAATATAATTATACGGGTTGCCTTCACGTGTGGCATAGGCAGGCCACGCTAATATTCCGGCTCGTTTGTTCATTAGAGTTTATCAGCGTTTAAGGCGGTATTAAAAACCGGATAATTTGCTTTGAAAAATGGAAGAAGATCAGCCAGCCTTTGAGATACAGGCGCTGTTAATTTCTTTCTGTTTATGTAAGCAGAGATCTTTCGCATTACTTTTCCTGCTAAAATATAACCTTTTTTTATAAAACTAACAGGTGGAGATGCAGGAGCGAGGTTCTCATTATACCACTTCCTGAGCTCGCCTCCGCTGTAATGCTGGATATAGCTTTCGGGGTTTAAAACCGAATTGTTATTCCACTGAAGATGCTCCAGCTTATAAAGGGAAGGATTTCCCTTGCTGAAGTGAATGATATGGCCGTTCTCGTATGGAGCCTTATCTTCGAGGGGAACTTCAGCATCTGCATTTATGATCACTGTTTCTAAAAATTCAACACTTGCAGCGGTGTTGCGCAGAAATATCACCCCTGCATTTACGCGTCCTGAAATGCCGGGCGCCATAAAGATCGACCGGGAAGGGTCGAGTGAGTTAAAACAAGTAATAAAAGGAGGCATATTATCACTAAACCGGCAATCGGCATCGATAAACGCCACCCATTCGTAGTCACCCCTGAGGGCTTGAAGCATCAGAGGCACTTTCAGCCATGAAGCTTCAGATCCCTGAAGTTTCCTAGGGGCACGGTCTACTAACAGATATTCATAGCCGTGTTTTTGGCAGTAGGAGAGATGTGTATCTATACAACTTTTGAAATGTTTATGATAACCTCCCACGGCTATAGAAAAGACGAGAACTTTACTCATAATGTGATTTTTGTTACTTCCTTTTAAAGATCTTACTCTGAATTAATGCAGATGCAGTTTCGCGATAGGAGACAGGGACTACAAAATAGCATACTGCAGTGTAGCTGGTCAGTCCTGTTACTATAAGCGTACCGACCCTGAAATAAATATTCATATTCCTCATTAACAATGACAACCCTATTAGAATCAACGCCATTATAGCGCTTGAGAACAATGAAGGGAACAGCGCTTTAACGTAGCTCCTCCATGAGACGCCAATCAGCCTGATAGCATACCAAACAGACAGCGGGTATAATCCTATAGCTCTGACTGTAAATGCGATAGCCGTATAAATCAGACCATATCTTGTGAAAAGGAAGAAGAATACGAAGTCGGTTGCTGCGTAAATTATTCTGAGCTTAGCCTGCCATTGCGGTTTATTTCTAAC
>DALYUO010000082.1:17168-19116 GCA_031981225.1 Pararcticibacter sp. | reverse complement strand
ACCCCTTCCAGAAAAGCTATGTTCTTCCCACGGAAAGGCCCACCCGAGGCGGTAAGGTAAATCTTTTCGATCCGATTTTCTGCTTCTCCTGTAAGGCACTGAAAAATTGCGGAATGCTCTGAGTCTACCGGCAGAATACGGATGTTATGCTCCTTCGCCAGAGCGTTAACCAGTCCGCCGGCAACGACGAGGGTCTCCTTGTTTGCCAGCGCGATGTCTTTTCCGGCCCTGATAGCTGCAATTGTTGGCAATAAGCCACAAAAGCCAACCAGGGCAGTGAGTACCACATCTATTTCAGGAGTTTGTACAACGTCTGTAAGAGCCTCTTCCCCAGCGTAAACCTCTACACCCGACCCTTCTAAAGCTAACCTTACCTCATCATACTTGCTTTCGTCAACGATCACTACCTTTTTCGGCCTGAACTCCAGAGCCTGCTGCACTAGCAGCGACGCACTTGTATTTACAGTAAGAACCGAAACCCTGAAGAGATCAGGATTCTCCCTTATCACCTCAAGCGCCTGGGTTCCGATACTGCCTGACGAACCAAGTATGGCGACATTTTTCAATTTAACCATTTACTAATCTTATCTGCTATCTGCCTGTCATTCGACAGGCGGGGCACTTTATTCTGCCCTCCTAACTTGCCTTCCATTTTCATATAGTTGCGGAAAGCCTCTTTCTGAAGCGGACGTATCACCAGGGGCCTTAATATCTTTCCTTCTATCAGATCCTGATAATAGATATTTTTCTTCTGCAATACCAAATCTACTTTCATAGAAAATTCCTCCGCGTCTGCAGGTTCCTTTGCAAATTCTACAAACCACTCATGATATGGAAGTCCGCCTTCTGGCGGAGCAACCTGAGGAGCGACAGTGAACTCCGTAATTTCAACTCCCGTTTCCTTTGCCGCACTCAGCAGCGCATATTCTACTTCCTCTCCGATCACATGTTCTCCAAAAGCAGAAATATAATGCTTTATCCTTCCGGTCACTACAATTTTGTAAGGATCCCTGGATATAAACTTGACGGTATCACCTAAACTATATCCCCACAAGCCTGCGTTTGTATTTAGTATAAGCGCATAATTCTTTTCCAGTTCTACATCTTTCAGAGAAATACGGGTAGGATTCTCGTTAAAATATTCATCAGAGGGAACAAACTCATAAAACATCCCTGCATTTACCAGAAGCAGAAGACCTTTCTCCTTCTGTGAATCCTGATAAGCGATGAACCCTTCGGAGGCCGGGTAAGTTTCAATAGAATCTACTTTACGGCCTATCACCTCTTCCATTCTTGCGCGGTATGGCTCAAAGTTTACACCGCCGTATACAAAAAGGTCGAAGTTCTTAAAGATATCCTTTATTTTCTTTCCACCTGCTTTTACAGAAAGGCGGTCGAAATACATCTGAACCCATGGCGGGATACCCGATATAAGGCGCATATCTTCATGAAATGTCTCCTCCACGATAGCATCCACCTTCTGCTCCCAGTCCTCTATGCAATTTGTTTCGTACGAAGGCAGGCGGTTTTTCTGAAGGTAACCCGGTACATGGTGAGCAACAATGCCCGATAGCCGGCCAGTCGACACTCCTGCTTTCTCGTCGAGTACGGGACTGCCCTGAAGGAATATCATCTTACCATCGACAAACCCGGCCTTACCGGTCTCATGAATATAAGAGAGCAGGGCATTGCGTGCGGCTTTAATATGTTCGGGCATCGACTCTTTAGAGATCGGAATATATTTAACGCCTGATGTTGTTCCCGACGTCTTGGCGAAATAGGCCGGTTTCCCAGGCCAGAGTACGTTGTCCTCGCCCTTCACCATCCGGTCAACATAAGGCCTCAGATCCTCATAGTCCCGCAGGGGGACAGACCGCTTAAAATCCTCATACGAATGGATATTTGCAAAGTGATGATCTCTTCCAAAAGCCGTATCTGCAGCACCTTT
>DALYUO010000082.1:15305-17158 GCA_031981225.1 Pararcticibacter sp. | reverse complement strand
GAGGCTTTCAAAAACAGTTGCCTGAGCCTCTACAGCCTTCTTCTTCCATTTATTTATTTGCCAGACAGCATAAGCCGCAAAAGGTTTACTAAGCAATGCCTTTAGTCCCATTTCTGCTAAATAATGTTTCTGATAATCCCCGGATCCTGATCGCCTTCGTACTCGGTCATCATCTTGCGATAAGCCACAGTGATCACCACGCTTGATAGAGGAATGATTAAAAGAGAATTTATAAGGTTAATGATAAGCCCCACAGCAAAGTTTCCCTTGTAATTTATCAGTAAATGAAGTATCTGAAAAAGGGCCAGGAAAATCAGCAGCATAAGAAGCTTAGTGAAATTACCCCTGGTGATAGCCATACTAAATCGTATAGATTTAAATGGGGAGAAGTCTTTATCAATAATAAAGAACGGAAAAAAAGAGATCCGGATCCACGTGAAGATAATCCCCAGAACACCGAGTGAAATGGCGATCTGTGTAAGTATTTCCATCGGAACATGAACATATGCGAGAGGAAAGATCACAACAATAATGATCCCGTATACTACCAGGATGCACAGAATAAAATAGAAAGTTGCCACCAGGAACTTTATGATCTGCTGAGTGCTGGGAACCGATTCTTTTACATAAACATCTTCCCGGTCTTCATCGAGCACCCGCAGGATAAATTTGAAAAGAGTAAGCTGAAAGCCGCAATAAGTTACTATAAAAACAAGAAGCATAAACAGGCTGACGCCGATATTTACACCACTTAAGAAAAATGCCAGGAAACCCGACAAATTAAAAACGAGGAACATCATAATACACAAACCCAGAACTTTAAAATACTGGCTTTTTAGTATTCTCCATGCTACTCTGAGTACATCGTTAACAGCAAAGGTACTCTCCTTTAGAAATTCGATCATGAACGTTTAAGAATTATTCTCTTCCAAAAATCCTGCATAAAACCAAGTCCATAGGCAGTAAGCTGAATGAATGCAGCTATTATGCTAAGAAATGCAACCCTTGCAGATTTATTTACACTCCACGAATGGAAAAATATCATCAGAATAAACAACGCCAGAAACAGGTTGCATAAGCCTGCAAGCTGGATATTAAGAGCATTCATCAGCAGTGTAAAAATAAGGAATATGGTAAATAATGCGGGAAAAAAATGAACAAGTTTAAGGGTAGACGGAAAATATTTATAAATATTTATCCTGGCCCTGCCGAAGAAATGGATCTGCCTGTAGAATTGCAAAAAATCAGTTCTTCGTTTGTGATAAACTACTGCATTTGGAATAAGTCCTATCTTAAAGCCCATGGAGTGTATGCGGATACTGAACTCTATGTCTTCGCCAAGCCTGGTCAGAATGAACCCTCCGGTAGCTTCCCATACCTTTCTCGATATACCCATGTTAAAACTTCGCGGATGATACTGACCTCCCAGGTTTTTATTATTTCCTCTGATGCCTCCCGTAGTAAATGGAGAAGTCATGGAATAACTGATAGCTTTCTGAATCGGTGTAAACGAGGAATGAGCTGCGTCCGGACCGCCATATGCATCGAGATGGTGCTGTAACAAATATCGGCTAACTTCTTCCAGATAATTGACCGGAATCAGGCAATCAGAATCGAACATGATGAAATAGTCGCCCTTTGCATGCCCGAAAGCGAAATTTCTTGTAAATCCCTGCCCTTCGTTGTTTTTATAAAAGTAATGGATATCCAGCTTATCCTTATACGACTCGACTATTTCGCGTGCATCCAGTTTTGAGCCGTCTTCAATTACCAAAACTTCAAAGCGGGTATAGGTTTGCAGCGTCAGCGTGTAGAGCAGCTCGTCAATTTCCTGAGGCCGGTTATAAAGAGGG
>DALYUO010000082.1:12297-15295 GCA_031981225.1 Pararcticibacter sp. | reverse complement strand
CATATCAACCGGGCCTATATGGTCTTTTCAATATTATATGAATTCCGTTCACTGGCGTTTCGAGATACCAGCTCTGCAACAAAACCTGTCAGAAAAAGCTGAAATCCAACGATGATGGCAACCAGGGCTATAAAAAAAAGCGGCTGCTCAGTAACATTTCGAAATTTAGCATGGTTGGCAATATCTATGAGCTTTTCCGCTATTATCCATACTGCAATAATCAAACCTGTAAGGAAACTTAATCCGCCCATCGAGCCAAAAAAATGCATCGGCCGTTTTCCGGACCTCCCTACAAAAAATATAGAAAGAAGATCAAGAAAACCATTAATAAAACGGCTGAGACCAAATTTCGTAGTACCGTATTTTCTCGGCCGGTGTTCTACGATCTGCTCTCCTATTTTCCTGAATCCGGCCCATTTAGCCAGAACCGGAATGTAACGATGCATCTCGCCATACACTTCGATACATTTAACGACATCGCGCTTGTAGGCTTTTAAGCCGCAGTTAAAATCATGAAGGTTATGAATGCCCGACATTTTACGTGTTGCAGAATTAAACAACCTGGTAGGAATTGTCTTACTCAACGGATCATGCCTCTTCTTCTTCCATCCCGAAACCAGGTCATACTTCTCTTCTGTAATTTTCCGGTATAGTTCAGGTATTTCATCGGGACTGTCCTGCAGGTCGGCATCCATTGTAATCACCACATTTCCCTGAGCTGAAGCAAACCCAACATTCAAAGCTGCCGATTTTCCATAGTTACGTCTGAACTTTATCCCTCTGATTGCGGCATTAAGCTTCTGAAGCGATTCAATAACCTCCCATGAGCCGTCATTGCTCCCATCATCCACCAGAATAATTTCGTACGAAAATTTATTGGTTTCCATCACCTTGCGGATCCATTCCACCAGCTCAGGCAACGATTCTTCTTCATTATAAAGAGGTACGACTACGGATATATCCATTCTTAAGATATAAGGAATAAGGCATGAAACATACCTATATAAAAACGTGCAAATTTTATCATTTTTATTGACAAAACCTGCACGAAATAATAATATATTCTCTATCAGTAATGAGGAAGAATTATTCCTCAGTCACTTCAGGAATAGTATATGGTTTTTCTTTCTTAAAGATAGCAGCACCAATAAGACTGAAGATACAGCCTACAATAGCCATCCCAATGATGGAGCCAACAAGGATCATTAGCGGGAACCACTTACGTGTGATCTCAAGGGCGGTCTCACGCTGCTCGTCACCCATCGAGTTGTTGTTCAGCATGGTTTCCTCCGTTTTGTTCATAACTGCGTCAAAAGCGGCGGTATTTAGGAGTTTATAGTACAGAACCATAAACACACCGATCAGTAGTCCGCTTATAAGAGCAACCCTGAATCCGGTTGTAAAACCTCTTCCATAGGTCATGTAACCCTCCAGTTGTTCATCTCTGTGATACTTCTGCGCATAGAATACTGCGCCCAGAAATGGAAGATACGAAAGTGTCCATGTCATAACTTTTGTACCCATGGATAATTCCCCGTTTACATCAATCCCCATAAAGAACAAGGCATAGGTAAGGAGTACTGTGTAGAGCGAATAAGCTAAAGCGCATTGAAACGCGATCTTGTTAGGCTTAATTGTTGATTGGTCCATATAGATTATTTATTAAAGGCAATTAATAAGGCGTATACAGACGAGTCAAACTCAGGTTCAGCACTGTTTCTGATAAACACTTCTGTTTGATCGTCTGAGGGAGTATTTTGTTGAAAAAAACACATTACAGGATAGAAAAGCTCCTTAAATTCTGAAGAATCCGGAAGGTTATTCGCCACTTTTGAGATCTCCTCCACGGAGCTTTCCATGAGCATCTGATTGGCAATAACATCTTCATAGATTCTGTATTCATCCTGGAATTCATCCTCGTCTACCAGTAGAAATTCTTTCAGGAAATCTTCAAGCTCCGGCTCAATATCTTCATCGCGGCATTCGCGCAAGTAAAGCAACACATTTAACAGTTCGGTTCCCCGGTCAATGGTTTCTTCCTCTATATCTTCCCATTCCTCTGATTCGAGATAATCTTCTTCCAGTTTCTTAACATCTTCCGAAAAGAAATTCACCATCAGCAGGTCAAAGAATACTTCCCTTAGGGCCTCCAGGTGCGGATCGTCATCAAAAGCTTCATCCATCAACGAAACTTTGGTCATAAAATCCTCGTCTGAATCAAATACACCTGCTATTCTGTTTTTAAAATCAGATACAGGGAAAGATGCAACTTTCTCAAATTGATCAAGAGAGGCGTTAACTGCCTGTTCAATGTGTTTATCCATAATGATCGGTAGCTACAGGCATTCAGCTGTTAGCCTTAACAAGTTTATTATTTAAAATCCAAATATGCAAGTAAAGTTGAAAGCTGAAAGTTAAAAGGTAAAAGCTGATAGCTGATAGCTAAAAATTGCCTGCTATCTGTCCATTATTACCAACCAGCACAGCCTTTCCCTTAAGCTTCTGCCCCATGAAAGGCGAATTAGATGATTTTGACCGGTTGGCATCATCGTCAAATACCCACTCTTCCTCCGGATCAAACAGCACGAAATTTGCAATCTCACCTGGCTCAAGAACCGGAACTGGAACATTCACTATCCTGCGTGGATTCACGGCCAGCTTCTCTGCAATCTGCGCCGGCGAGAGTCCCGCTTTTAAAGCAAGCGGAAGTACCGTCTGAAGCCCTGTAATGCCAAAAGAGGCTATTTCAAATTCCACGTCTTTAAATTCTATTTCATGAGGTGTATGCTGTGATACAATAGCATCTATCGTTCCGTCCTTTAATCCTTCTATCAGCGCATCGACATCCTTCTGAGTCCGCAGAGGAGGTTTTACTTTAAAGTTGGTATCAAAGTCAGCCAGTGAGTCTTCAGTAAGTACCAGATGATGCGCGGCTACATCGCAGCTTACTTTCAAACCTTTCTTTTTTGCTTCCCTGATGAGTGACACGCTTCCCGCG
>DALYUO010000082.1:9659-12287 GCA_031981225.1 Pararcticibacter sp. | reverse complement strand
GCAGAAATTGTGCTGAAATGCACTTTCGATTCGTTATACTCCGCCAGATACAAGTCTCGTGAGATAAATACTTCCTCTGCGAGTGCCGGGATTCCCTTCATTCCGAGATACGTGCTCATAACCCCTTCGTTCATCTTACCTTTTCCGGCTATAGATGTATCTTCGGGATAAGAAAATATAAGCCCGTCAAAACCCTTTACATACAGCAAAGCGCGACTCATCAGTCCCGAATCACAAACCGGCCTGGAACCGTCTGTAAAAGCAATAGCGCCCGCAAGAAACATATCATATAGCTCGGCCAGGTCTTTTCCTTCACGGTTAAAACTGACACATCCTACAGGGTATATATCTGTAAGAAAGTCTTTGGAGCGGTTGACAATATAAGATACTTCTGCCTTGGAGTGTAATGGGGGGTGTGTTGCTGGCTGTACAGCGAGACCTGTGAAACCTCCTGCGACTGCTGCTGCAGCGCCACTGATCAGATCTTCTTTAGTCTCGTAGCCAGGTTCACCTAGGTTCGCATTTAGATCAAAAAAACCAGGCGACAGCATTTTCCCCCGGCATTCTATGAGAACGAGATCCTCATCTCCTGTTGCAATGTCTTGAGAAATCTCTGCAATTTTCCCATCTTTTATCAAAACATCCGCAGTTTTATTATTGAAAGCCGACCCGGGATATAGAATGGTGACTGAACGAAGAAGTATTGTTTTCATTAAATAAGTTTTAAGTTCCTTGCTGCAGGCGCTCCCCTTCCCTCCTGCCATAAAATTTTAAAAGAAGAATTTCTGCTGCCAGGAAAATCAGCGCTAAAATTAGACAAAGTTTCCACAACTGCACACCATAATTTACTGCTTTTACAGTATTTTTTAAAGGGGCGTCGCCAGGACTAAATACCTCCGCTTTTTTTCCACGGAACTGCTGCAGCAAATCCTTCTCAGATGCATATGTCAGGTCTGATTCTTCCCTGTCGTCGTTGAAGGAGCTTACTGCAATCAGACTGTCGCCTTTAAGTAAATCGTATTGCCCCGCTTCTCTGATCTGATCCGCAATGAAAAGTCTTGTTCCTCCGGTCGTTTGTCGTACATCTGGTATTACCTCCACTTTTTCCTTTCTCAGCTTTAGAATTTGATTAGCAGGTAATGTTATTTTATTGATCTCAATATAGGAATCCTTACCGACGGTAGACGACAGCGCTTTGTCGCGCAAACTTAAAAACGCCGACTGGTACATTAAAGGAACAAAAAAAGAATGCCTTACCAGGTTGGCAGCTTCTTCAGTTAAGGCCACAGCCGAAAGGTACACATATCCATTTCCAACAGTATACTGACTCAGAAAGGGCCTCCTTCCCGGCAGCTCCAGCAGCGCGCTCCCAGTAGCACGCCCGGATCGCCTGTAAAGAACATATTTAAAAGCCACGGGCAGATCTGCATTCCCCGGAATCTTCTCAAATACCCCTCTAAACAGGGGATGCTGATAATTGACATAATTCACTTTCAGAGGCTGCGTTCCTATGCCTTCGGGCATATCGGTTCCCAATGTTTGTGTGAGCATTTTCAGCGCTGAGAGATCTTCCGTAGCTGACGGAAAGACCATCAGGCTTCCACCGTTTTGTACATACATCTTTAGCTGCTGTGACACACCTTCTGAAACACTACCCGTCCCATTCAGAATTATTAGCGGATAAGAGGAAAGCGACGAATAATTTATACTCCCTAAATTTATGTTGTCAACCTTAAAAAACGGCTCAGCAGCATAGACGGCATTAACGTAAGGATTCTGTTCTCCCGAATTAATTACAAGGAGGGGCATTGACGGTCTTACGTAGAACGAAAAAAAGAGGCGGTCGTCGAAGGTAACAGGATAATCGGTAATACTTACAGATCCACGCTTCCAGCCGGCAGGAAGGCCGCTGAAAGAAAGCGTATCCTGCCGCGCACTACGGGCAGGGATCATTAAAGAGCCAATAGCTTTTTGCTGCTGGTCTACCATCACCTTAACCGGCACATTCTCAGCTTTCCTATCCGAATTGTTTCTCAACCTTACCACGAGCTTCTCGCTTTCTCCGCTCCTATGGACAGGGGATACAAACCATGCAGAGTCTATCGATATATTGGGTTGTGGCGCTGTTTCCAGCTTTACAAGCCGGTATGAAATAGACGGATCAGCGTTCATTTCAACCCGCGGGAGCATATTCGTTTGAAAATCAGAAATAAGAAAAACGGACTTCTCCGATCCCGTTTGCTGTAACAGCAAATCTGCCTGACGGTTAATCACCTGCTGAAGAGTGCGTCTGGCTCCACTCACCTTTACTGCATCCAACGCCGAAATAAAATCTTCATAGTTGAGAAGGCGCTGATGGCGACCTTCAAAATCATTGGTCAGCAACTGGTACTTATCATTAATACCGTAAACAGAGGCAATCTCTCTGGCTCGGCGTTTCGCCTCTTCCAATAAATTACCCTCCCTCGTCAGCAATTCCATACTATATGAATTATCAATATAAATACTGATAACCTGCTGCCGGTAAGCGGAGGCAGTCGTGCTGGATGATGGAATGTAAGGACGTGCGAAAGCGAGAACCAAAAATATCAGTGCAAGCATCCGCACCGCTAAAAGCAACAACCTCTT
>DALYUO010000082.1:6185-9628 GCA_031981225.1 Pararcticibacter sp. | reverse complement strand
GACAATTATCCGCCTAAACCAGGTCGACTGTCTTTAAAAAAGGACAAACTGCAAGCTTATTTTATCTCCTGATAACGAAAATTCGAACTGGCATTATCTTGGCGTAGATCAAAATACAAAAACATTATTGCTATGAATACTTCAACTATCAACCAGAACGTCCTAAAACAATTCGATAAAGAATTAAAAGCAATACTATCAAACGACCTCAAAAGGTTCCGTCAGGAAAGAGGTAAGTTCTTACGTGAAAAACCAGGTAAAAGCCAGGATAATGACCTACTGGTTGCCTGATCAACATATATCTTTACCTATTTTTTAAACACTTAGTAAGAAAAAGAGGGAACCCGAAAGAGCGTTCCCTCTTTTTCTTTACCAGAAGTTTTAATTTAAAACGCATTCAGCGAAAACACCTTATCCATCAGCATCCATTTTTCCCCCGGTTTAGCCCAGGGCAGTCGCTGCTGATACTTCCACATCAACTCTTCCCATTCCCGAACTTTTGTATTGGATGAATCGGCTGCAGCCTTTTTCTCAAAATCAAAAGAGTCTTCTGTCTCCATGATCATAAACAACCGGGTATGCAGGCGGTAAATATCCATAGCAGTAATACCCGAACCTTTGATGCTTTCAATAATTTCAGGCCATACTGCTTTATGATAAAGCTCATACTCCCTGATCAGCTCCTCATTATCTTTTAAGTCGAGTCCAAAACAGTATCTTTTCATTCAAATAGTGTTGTAGGTTACAGAATAACGATAAAAATAAATAAACCGCTATCCGAATCCAAAACAGGAAAGCAGCGTCTTCTGCTTAATTAATTTCTATATTTCTAAACACTTAGTGCTTTATAATGTTACATAATCAAAAAAAGAAAAGATTATGAACTATAAGAAGTATTTGCCAGACGCATTACACAGAAGCAATGATACCTCGGCCATAGTTGCAGCCCTTATTGCTGGCGTTGCTATAGGTGCAGCGATCGGAATTTTGTTCGCCCCGGATAGCGGAGCTGAAACGCGTACCCAGATATCTGATAAGGCTAAAGATCTTGCCGGTTCAGTTAAAGACAAGGTTCAGGCAGTAAAAGAAACTTTCCAGAGCAAAGCTGATGATCTGAGTGATGTGAAAGACCAGGTTGTCAGTAATGTAAAATCAAAAATAAGTAATGCTTCAGACCAGGCGAACGATGTGGCGCCCGGAGCATAATATCGCAGTTCTTTTAAAGCCTTAGTTATCTTTTGTAAAGATAGCTAAGGTTTCGCGTGCTCTTTCTATCTTCTTAACATCTCTCAAACTCACAAGCTCCGGACTGAAACTCAATTTGAACGGTCGGATGCTGGATATTCTGTTCCTTAAGGATTTGAACAGCCTGATTTTTTATTTCGTTAAGTTCATCCACCCGGGCATGTTTATCCACTACAATGTGCGCAGTTAAAACATTGTAATTCCCGTCCATAGACCATATATGGATGTCATGGACACCCTTAACCTGATCTATTCCAGTTAATCTGCTCACAATCCGGTCTTCATCCACCTGCTGCGGCACCGACTGCAGGAAAATCCTGAAAACGCCAAAAATATTTTTTGTGGCGTTAACGAGTATAAAAGCCGCGATCCCAAGCGACATCAATGGATCAATCCAGTACCAGTCTGTATAATAGATTACCACACTTCCAATCAGTACAGCAATCCAGCCCAGCACATCCTCCATCATGTGAAGCATCACCGCACGTTGGTTCAGAGAGTCGCCCTTTCTGAGACGCAGTATTGCCAACCCGTTAAAAATGATTCCTGCTATTGCCAGAGCAAACATCCCTCCCGCATGTACTTCTTCAGGATGAAAAAAGCGGGGGACTGATTCAAAAATGATAATAGCCGATCCAACAAGGAGCACCACTGAAGTGATAAAAGCAGCAAGAGTGGAGAATCGTTTATAACCGTAGGAATAATTCATACTCCGGCCTTTTTGCGAAAACTTCTCCATCCAGAGGGAGATACCAATAACTACAGCATCGCCAAGATCATGCACGGCATCCGATAGTATTGCTACCGAATTAGTGAGCGCTCCGCCAACAAATTCGATAATGGAGAATGAAAGATTGATAATAAAAGCGACTCTCAGATTTTTCACTACCGGGTGCATATGCATTTGTCCATCGTGATGGTGATGGTCATCATGATGATGCCCACCATGTTCATGATAATGGTTTCCATTCTTCTCATGATGATGCCCGTGTTCGCAGTGAGATTGAGCCATAGCGGTATTGTTGAATTTCCAAAAATACCGTTAATCCTGTAAAGATTATAGAATTATTCGGATGATCAGTTGGTCTAAGCTATTTCATTAATGGAATAAGACTCCCTTTGATATAACTACAGCTTTCAGTAATACTGTCGTAAGGATCAATCGAAAAGTTTTCCTGCTCTACCAGAATATGCTCTACACCCGAAACCTTTGCAGCAGCGAATATCTTTTTATAGTCGATACTGCCTTTGCCAATCTCTGTATTCAACTCCGGCTTAGCACGATCCATGTCTTTAACATGCCACATTGTAAAACGCCCGGGATGATCATTGAACATCTTCACCGGGTCTTTTTTGCCTCTTACCGCCCAGTAAATATCAAGCTCAAACTTAACCAGTGAAGGGTCGGTTTCCTTCAGCAGGATATCATATCCGGTAGTGTTTCCTATAGCCTCAAATTCAAAATCGTGATTGTGATACGCAAACCGAAGTCCCGACTTTTTACAAAGTTCAGCGGCCTTGTTAAACTTTTCTGCAATTTTCTTATAGTCATCAGCGCTTCTCCTGAAGCGATCGTCAAGATAAGGAACCGTAAGATAAGAATGGCCCAATGCCGCTCCCGCCTCTATATTTACTTTGAGATCGTCTTCCTTTCCCTCGGGAGCCAAATATTCGTCAAGACCGTAATGGCCTGAAGGAGAAGTAAGCTGATGAGATGCCAGAATATCTTTAAGCAACCGGGGTTCGATCCCCCAGAACTTATCTTTTTTACTAAAACCGAACATTTCAATTTCTTTGTATCCGGCTTCAGCTATTTTTACAATTACTCGTTTTAGGTCTTTTCCTATTTCATCGCGGAGAGTATACAGCTGGATTCCAACTTTTCTTTGTTTTGGTTCACTGCACAGGATATTCGGACGTACAAGCATTACTGCAGTAACTAAGCCTGCCTGTTGCATAAAATTTCTTCTGCTGATCATAGTATCGCAATTTTCTTTTCTGCTTTCTCTTAAACGTCACAAATCTGTACAGCCTTTCGTAATGAAGCGACTTTATCCTCCTGCAACGGAATAAACTCCTGTGCTACATATCCTTTGAAGCCCGTATCCTTGATCGCCTTCATGATAGCAGGGTAATACAACTCCTGTGTTTCATCTATCTCGTTACGCCCCGGTACCCCGGCTGTATGATAATGGGCG
>DALYUO010000082.1:2715-6175 GCA_031981225.1 Pararcticibacter sp. | reverse complement strand
ATGGATCACGTCGCCTTCGTCAACTTGCATATGATAGATATCATATAGCAGTTTGAAATTCTCAGATCCCAGCATTTTCGCCAGTTGAACGCCCCACGAAGTGCGGTCGCACTGATAATCCTGATGATTGATCTTACTGTTCAGAAGTTCCATCACCAGAACCACTTTATGTTTTTCAGCTAAGGCCAGCACTTTTTTCAAGCCTTCCGTACTGTTCTTTAAACCGGTTTCATCGTCCATGCCCCGGCGGTTTCCACTGAAGCAAATGAGATTCTTATATCCTGCTTTTGCAACAAGGGGAATCATTTCAGAATAGTTTTTTACCAGAGTATCATGAAACTGCGGACTGTTCCATCCGTCGGTGAGATTGATCTCTGCACCATTACACATGGAAGAGTCGAGGCCATGCTTTTTGAGGGTTGCCCAGTCCTTGGGCCCTACAAGGTCAATTGCCTTTAAACCAATTTGTTTGGCAACCTTACAAAGCTCGTCGAGCGAAAGGTTGTTAAAGCACCAGCGGCATACTGAATGATTAATATCTCCTTTTAACTGGTATAATCCTGCTTCAGAAGCGCAGGCTAATGATGGTATCATTGCTGAAGTAGTTAAGGCAGCAGTCCCTGCTAAAATATTCTTAATAGCCGACCTTCGGTTATGTTTAACATTCATATCAGCGGATTTATTTCGTTTGGTTCTGTTAAAGGTGTATTTACCGGCGCTTTATCAGCAGCATTGCGGTCTTTAAACAGCAGCATAAAGAGCAGCAGAACAACAGCTGCAATCGCAGCAGGAATTAACCATACCGACTTCCAGTCGTGTCCGCCCGAAGTTGCATAAGCGTCGACAATTGGGCCGGATACCAGCGATCCGATAAGCATTCCAACACCGTATGTAGCAAGCGTAATCATTCCCTGTGCGGCACTCTTAAACCGTTCGCCTGCAAGGTTATCGGTGTAGATCTGTCCTGTAACAAAGAAAAAGTCGTAACACACACCGTGCAGCACAATCCCCATGATCAGCATCCAGTAATTCGCATCCGCATTTCCGTAGGCAAACATCACATAACGCAGCACCCACGCAAACATCCCGATCGCCAGCATTTTCTTTACCCCCAGCCGTATGAAGAACATCGGAATTAAAAGCATAAACAGTGTTTCAGAAACCTGTCCGAGCGACTGTACTCCTGCGGCCGACTTCATCCCGGATTCGTTGAGAAAAAGATTAGTGAAGTTATAATAGAAGGCAAGCGGAATACAGATAGCCACCGATGATAGAAAAAACAGTAAATACGATCTGTTACTCAACAATCGGATTGCATCCAGACCCAAAACATCCGCAATGGTTGTCTTGCCTTCCTTCTTTACAGGAGGTGTTGCAGGCAGAGTAAAGCTCAAAAGGCCGAGCAACGCTGAAGCGCCGGCAGCCATTTTAAATGTCAGGTCAAGCTGATTCGTTTGTTCCCAGTTTAACCAGCCTATAGTAAGGCCCGCAATGATCCAACCTATCGTACCCAGTACTCTGACCGCGGGAAACTCTTTTCCCGGATCTTTCATTTGCCTGAACGACACCGAATTAACCAGTGCCAGGGTAGGCATAAAAAGGATCATATAGATCAGGATACCGGGAAAGAAAGCATCAAAATCGCTCGATTGCGAGGCAATCCACAGCAGCACGGCTCCAACCAGATGGAGCACTCCGAGAATTTTCTGCGCCGAAAAAAATCGGTCGGCTATCAAGCCTATAATAAACGGAGCGATAATGGCACCAATGGATTGGGTGAGATAAGCCAGACTTATCTGAGTGCCGGAAGCACTCAGATTTTTACCGAGGAAGGTTCCCAAAGTTACAAACCATGCTCCCCAGATAAAAAATTCCAGGAACATCATGGCTGAGAGCTTAATACGATTGGTTGGAGTCATGATTTGGTTAGTTCTTTATAATTTAAAGCTTCTTAATCACAATGTTACGGTACCACACTTCATCTCCATGATCCTGCAAAGCAATTTTTCCCGACTTAAATGTACCGAAACCCGGCATCGAAGCAAATTTACTTCCTGCCACCATCTTTTTCCAGTTATCATCCCATAAGGTGGTCGATACAATTTTAGTCCCGTTCAAATAAAGATCGAGTTTCCCATTCTTACTTACAATCTCCGCCTTATTCCACTCACCTGCAGGCTTAACAGTTTCTTTACTGCTTGCTATCAGGTCGTAAAGGTCGCCTGCACGGTGCTTGTGTATTTTAGCATCCGGGTGACCGTTATTATCCAGCACCTGCATCTCAAGTCCGGTATTGTAGGTTTGATGAAATTGGGAAGGATCTTCCTTTACAAAAAAGATAATGCCGCTGTTGCCATTGGGAGCAATTTTCCATTCAAGCTTAAGATGAAAGTTATCATACTCTTCATCAGTAACCAGATCGCCTCCCTCGGCACCTTGTTTTTTCGCGGCAGCGTCGAGATGTAAAGTACCATCTTCAGCCTTCCAGGCACTTGCAGCCTCTGATTTTCCATACGTATGCCAGCCGGCCGTAGTTTTACCATCAAACAAGGGCGTCCAACCTTGTTTAACGGATGCAGTGCCTGTATTGTCCATCGGTGTTGTGTTTTTAAACGACTGGCACGCCAGTAAAGCGGTTACAGCCAGTGCAGGTAGAATAAAAGATTTCATTTTTTTTATTTTAAGGATAAAACGTATTTCGCCATTTCAGTTGCATCTTCTTTGCTGATTGCAGGATGCGGAGTCATTGGAATATCGCCCCATACACCACTTCCTCCGTTTATGATTTTATCTGCAAGATATTTCACATTGGCATCGCTTGCATCATATTTTTTGGCAACTTCTTTATAAGAGGGCCCTATTAGTTTTTCATCGACCTTGTGACAGGAAAGGCAGTCAGACTGAGAAATAAGCTGTGCACCTTTTTCATGTACACCACTCTGTTCGGAGCCTTCCGACCGGTTTGTTCCAATATCATTTGCATTCGTGTCAACTTCAGACTGCCTTGTTGCAGCAGCCATATCGGAAGAGGCTGAGGTATCTTTATTGTCTGCCGTTCCAGAGCCGCCACCGCATGCAGTTATCATGGCGTAAAAACTAAAAAGGATTAGTACTTTCTTCATTGTGTTTATATTTATTTAATTATCTTATTCCAATCAGTTCGCGGTTGGTTTGTTCATCTGTACCGGCAGCAGCGAAATCATCAAAAGCCTTATCCGTAACATGAATAATGTGGTCTTTTATAAAAGTCGCTCCCTCACGTGCTCCGTCTTCTGGATGTTTTAAGGCACATTCCCATTCCATCACAGCCCATCCCTCGAAATCGTATTGTGCTAACTTACTGAAAATAGCTTTAAAGTTTACTTGTCCATCGCCTAATGAACGAAAGCGCCCTGCCCTGTCTACCCAGCTCTGAAAGCCTCCATATACGCCCTGCTTCCCCGTAGGGTTAAACTCAGCG
>DALYUO010000082.1:2179-2705 GCA_031981225.1 Pararcticibacter sp. | reverse complement strand
AATGCGCTCATGATAATGATCAATGTAAGCCAGATAATCAAGGCACTGGAGAATAAAATGAGAGGGATCATATAAGAGACAAGCCCTCGGATGGTTATTCACTTTTTCAAGGAACATCTCATAGGATATTCCGTCGTGCAGATCCTCGCCGGCATGGGTTTCGTAGCAGAGGTCTACTCCGCACTCATCAAACGTGTTCAGTATCGGAAGCCAGCGTGATGCGAGTTCCTGAAAGCCGGTTTCTACTATTCCCGCCGGTCGTTGTGGCCAGGGATACACCAAAGGCCACAATAAAGAGCCACTGAAAGTGGCATGTGCATTTAATCCCAGGTTCTGCGATGCTTTAGCAGCATACTTGAGCTGCTGCACTGCCCATTGCTGACGTGCATCTGGGTTATTTCTTACCCCTTCAGGCGCAAAGCCATCAAATAATTTATCGTAGGCTGGATGAACCGCCACCAGCTGTCCCTGCAAATGTGTTGAAAGTTCGGTGATCCGCAGTCCGCAATCCCTAACGATACCGTTT
>DALYUO010000082.1:1289-2169 GCA_031981225.1 Pararcticibacter sp. | reverse complement strand
ATCTTTACTTTCGGCTGCTTTTTGCAAGTCAATAAAGCGGGGATCGAGGGTGGGAATCTGCACTCCTTTAAAGCCGAGACTGTTTGCCCAACGGCATATCGATTTAAGATCATTAAAAGGGGGTTGATCGCCAATAAATTGAGCAAGAAAGACCGCTGGTCCCTGTATTGTCGTCATACTGATTAAATTATAAAATCAAACCATTTCTTTTCTGATTTTCCCGACGCCACCACATTTTCTATAAATGCCATACCTCTGATACCCTCATCGATTCCGGGAAAGTCAAGCCATTCGGGTTGGGGATCTTCTCCGTCCATGCGGGCCTTTATGCATAAGGCGAAATTGCGATATAAGTTTGCAAAAGCTTCAAGATATCCTTCTGGATGCCCTGCCGGAGTCCGCGTATTGTGAACAGCAAAAGAACTTAAATATCCTCCTCCTGTCCTCAGTATCTCTGCCGGGCGATCCGCCCACTTCAGCTGAAGGGAATTGGCATCGCTCTGCTGCCATTCAAGGCCCCCCTTCTCCCCGTACACTCTTACCTTCACGTTATTTTCTTCTCCTGCAGCCACCTGGGTCGACATCAGCACACCAGAGGCCCCGCCTGTAAATTTCAATAATGCGGCACCGTCGTCATCCAGTAGTCTTCCCTCTACCACAGTATTGATGTCAGCACAAAGCCGGCTAACCTGAAGGCCGCTTACATACTCCGCGAGATTGAAGGCATGGGTCCCTATATCGCCCATAGCGCCGGCTACTCCGCTCTGTTTGGGGTCGGTACGCCAGGAAGCCTGTTTGTTATTTGTACCCTCCTCAAAACTGCTGAGCCATCCCTGCGGATACTCAACAAATACTTTCCTGATCTTTCCAAGCCGTCCCG
>DALYUO010000082.1:0-1279 GCA_031981225.1 Pararcticibacter sp. | reverse complement strand
TATAGGTGTGGGTGAGACAAAAAAGCATCCCCGTTTCGGCAACTATCTTCTGAAGCTCCTTCGCTTCAGCGAGCGAAAAGGTCATTGGCTTATCCAAAATAACATGGAAGCCGCTTTCGAGGGCCAGTTTGGCGGGTTCAAAATGAACATGATTAGGAGTAACAATACTGATCACCTGCACTCTCTCTTCTTCAGGCAGCTGTTTTTCCTTTTCAAAAAGCTCCTTGTAAGAACCATACACTCGCTGAGGATCAAGGCCGAGTAATGTTCCGCTTGCCTTGGAATTTTCTGCGTTACTGCTAAAAGCCCCGCATACCAGTTCATACTGATCATCGATACGGGCAGCAATGCGGTGTACGGCGCCAATAAAGGCACCGGTTCCTCCTCCAATCATTCCAAGTTTGATTTTTGACATGTTGAGCTTTGAGATATTAGATTTGAGATATGAGATATGAGACAACTCCTGTCCGTCACGTAGCCCATGCCCTGTCGCCTTTTTTGTAAGTGGTGCAACCATCGTATTTTCCAGGTATTGCCACATAGCGCAGGGCTTTTGTGGCACCGACTTCCGAGGTAAAAAAGCCCAGCAAGGTTAACTGCTTCATCATGGTAAAGTAGTGATTGGGATCCTCAGGCTTCTTATCTTTCTGATAAGCCTTTTGTTCCTGATCAAGAAGGTTCAAAAACGCAGTGCGTTGTTTGGCATCACAATCCATGAACTTTTTGCCGTTTTCTTTCTTACAGGCTTCGTCCAGATCGCTGATCCCTTTTATAAATACTTTCTGATCTTCAGGTGTATAACAATCCAGGACCATAACTGTCATAAATTGGCCGACCTTCGCAGCTTTTGCCCCCGGTGTGTTAGTGGCCGGAAGAATGGTTTCGGCAACTTCATCCAGCAGAGCTACCTGATCACTATCGAACAGGTCGTTTACCTTGTCGGGGCGAGGGGTACAGGCCAGATCTGCAAAGAGTTCTGCACCAATAACGGTCCCGCCAAGAATCCAGGCAACCTTTGATATTGCTTCTCTTCTGTTCATACTATCTGTTATTTCAGGCACCCAGGGTCCACCCCTGACGGTACGTCCGTTTTACAAACTGGTTTACATCATCAAAATTGGTCACTTTCATGTTCTGGTTGTCCCATAAAAGCTTAATATACCGGCCCGGATAATCAAAACCGGTACCTTCGGCCTTCGGCTTTTGTATGTCAAAGCCGCGGATAGCAAGATTGGCCATCAGCAGGGCCTCTGTAACCGGACCTGCAATCTCAAAAGGA
>DALYUO010000081.1:18048-19301 GCA_031981225.1 Pararcticibacter sp. | reverse complement strand
GCCCTTGCTGAAATAAAAACAATTGAAGAACGGGCTTCCGGCCTTGCTTCAAACCTCAGGCAGCTGAATGAACGGCTTCCTCTGCTGAAAAATAGTGCAGAAGAATCCCTTCAGAAATATACAGCGGCCGTTGAAGCCGCAGATAAGGCACAGCAAACACTCACAGCTACTGAACCAGTGCTTGAAAAGGCTGCCCTCCTCGACTCCCGCATAGAAGGTGTCAGGGGCAACGTTTCCCGGTATAAAAAGTCTAGAGAACTGGTAGATGCCGAAGTGACAAGTCTGATAAAAACAGAAGAAGGTAAAGGAAAAGAGCTGGAAACGATCGATAGTTCTATAGAAGATTGCTCTGTTGCGCTTAAACAGAGAGAATCGGACCGTACACTTGATAAACAACTAATCGTTTTTACACAGTATACGAAGGAACTGAAGGATGTGTTGCTCGCTATTGATGCTCATGAAAAAGAAAAGTCGGCGACCGGAAAACAGGAGAAAGAGGCGATGGACATCCTCGACCTCAATAAGACTGTAACGTCTGGCCTGAATAAGGAAATCTATGATCTGGAAGCGCTCGCAGGGCAACTAAAGGAGAAGCTGGAGAAGGAGAGTGCAGGGAAACGTCTTGAAGATTATGAGGAAGAAGCAGGAGAACTGCCTTCTCTGATCAGTTCTTGCGAGCAGCAATACAGGCTTGCTGAAAGCTTCAGCCGCTTACAAACTGAAAGAAGTTCCCTTTTAGAACTTGCCACAGAAAGGGCGAAATTGCTGAAGCAGGAGATGACCCTGCTTGGGGAGATGAAGCTGGAGAAAGAAACTGCCGGAAAACATCTTCAGGACTTAAGGCAGCTGGTGGAATTGCAGCAACGGATACAGAACTATGAAGCAGACAGGCAAGCGCTTAAAGAAGACCAGCCCTGTCCCTTATGCGGGTCACTTCATCATCCGTATGCTGTTGCCGGTTATCATGGCGGGTTGAGCGAGGCAGAAAAGAAAAGGAATGCGGCTGAACAATATGTCTTGTCGATAACTGAACGCGTTCAGCAAAAAACACTTGAGATAAACACTCTTGAACAAAGTATAAAGGCAGGCGGGGAGCTGCTGGCAAAGGCAGAGTCTGAAATAGAAAGTGTGGCTAATGCATTTGAGGAGACGAACAGGCTGCTGCCAGCCGCTCTTGATATGGCAAAGACGGACACCATTCTGGCTGTCAAAAACAGGAAGAAACAGCAGCTCAATGATCTGCAGCGGGTAAT
>DALYUO010000081.1:14063-17898 GCA_031981225.1 Pararcticibacter sp. | reverse complement strand
GGAACGCTATTGCCGGAAAGAAGGAAATGCTGTTCCAGGCTGAGGCGAAGTCTTCTGCTGCATCGGAGCGCATAAAGGGCGCCCGGGAGCAGGCATTAAGGATTGAAAAACTTATTATTTCCCTGAAAGAGAAAGAAGGAACGCTGCTGAAAAATTTGAATGATCTGCTTTCTCCCTTTGAAATAGAATTCAGCGGCAGCGATGTGAACCGGATTGAAACTATTTTAAACGAACGCATCGGACAATATGCTGCTTATGAAAGCAAATTACAGCAGCTTCAATTGCAGCGTGTTGAGGTGAAAAACGAGCTGGAGAAAACCGGCGGCATACTTTCAGCGAAGTTAGATGTGCAGCTGAAGCAACGTGCAGAGCTGAAGAAGGAAGAAGAGTTGCTGGAAAAACTTTTGGCCGAACGGAAGCTAATGTTCGGAGATCTGGACCCCGCGAAAGAGCGGGAACGCCTCAATACAGAAGTGAGGAATAGCAGGGTGGCTAAAGACCAGGCCGGCGAACTGCTTCAGCAGGGACAGCAGCATTTGAAAGTAGCTGAATCACAAGCAGCACAGCTTGAACAGGATATGAATGCTGCTGATGCTCAGATCGGGGAGCTCAGGAAAAAGCTTGTGCATTTGCTTCAGGAAAAGGGTATATCTTCTGTTGAAGAGCTTTATCTGCATTTTATTCCGGATGAAGAGGCGGTACGGATACGCGAGCTTGAGCGGGATACCGATACCAGGATCCGTGCCTTACAGCAGCTTAGCCTGACTACCCGCGGAGAGTACCTGAGTGAAACCGCCAGGCATCTGACGGAAGAGCTGCCGGAGGTTTTACAAGCAACATTAGACGGCCTGGAGCAGCGAGTTTCTGCCCTGAACCAGGAGATTGGCAGCCTGAAGCAGATCCTCGATGAAGACGACCGGCTGAAGCAAAAGTTCTCGGAAGTAGCAGAGCAGATAAACGTTCAGCAAAAGGAATTTTCAAGATGGCTGCGGCTGTCATCGCTCATAGGCTCGGCAGATGGGAAGAAATTCAGCCGTTTTGCGCAGGGGCTCACTCTCGCGCGGCTTACCGATCTTGCCAATCGCCATCTATTGAAGCTTAGCGACCGTTACCGGATACTGAAGAGCAGGGAGAAAGATCTTGAACTTCTGATTATTGATGGTTATCAGGCAGACGTTGTGAGACCCATGGCCACTCTTTCGGGCGGCGAAAGCTTCCTCGTGAGCCTGGCCCTGGCCCTGGGTTTATCTGATCTTGCCAGCCGGAAAGTGCAGATCAATTCATTGTTTATTGACGAAGGTTTTGGTACCCTCGATTCGGATACCCTTGATGTTGCTATTTCTGCTCTGGAAAATCTGCAGGCAAGAGGAAAGACAATAGGGATTATTTCGCATGTGGAGGCTTTGAAAGAGAGGATAGGAACACAGATACAGGTGATTAAACAGCCGGGTGGCTCAAGCAGGATTAAGCTGCTGAGTTATATGAACGGAACCTTTGTATAGCTTTTCTCTTTTTTATGAGGCTGGTCTGCGTTCTCTGTTGTAGCTTTGGAAACAAGGAACAGCTTTACTATGCGTACAACGAACGATGTTCACCAGCAGTTTGCTTCATTTTTTAAAAGCGAAACGCTTCAGCCCTTTGCCTACCTGGTTTCCAAAAAGCTGAGTGAAGGCCATATTTGCCTGCCGCTGGACGATGCGGGCGTGCTGAATGAAGAGCTGCCAGCCCATTATAAAGGATTTATTGAAAAGAAGGAGCGTCTTAAAAATGAGCCTCTGGTGGGATCGGAGCCTGGCGAAAGACAGCCTTTTATCTTATATAACAACTGCCTCTACTTACAGCGCTATTTTGCTTACGAATCGCTGGTGCTGGAAAGAATAAGGGACTTTGGGAAAACGGAGGAGGAACGGCTGACAGAAAGAATGGAACGCCTGTATCCGCTGGCGGATTTTATAAGAGATCTGTTTACTCCAAAGCAAACGTCAGTCCCTGCTGCTAATAGTCGTACCGACTGGCAGATGGTTGCGGCGCTGAATGCAGTGCTGAATAACCTCACAATTATCACGGGCGGTCCCGGTACGGGTAAGACGTCGACCGTTGCCAGGATCCTGGCCATCCTATATCAGATGAACCCTGCTCTGAGAGTAGCTCTTGCAGCGCCAACGGGAAAGGCGGCGGCCCGAATGGGTGAATCACTAAAGTCAGCTTCCGTAAAACCATCCACTATCCACCGTCTTTTAGGCTTCGTTCCGGATTCCACCTACTTCGAACATCATCGTTCCAATCCTTTAAATTATGATGTGGTTATAGTGGATGAGGCGTCGATGATCGATGTGTCCTTATTTGCGAAGTTGCTCGATGCTATCGGACAGGACACCCGCCTGATCTTGTTAGGCGATAAGGACCAGCTGGCTTCGGTAGAGGCGGGAAGTTTGTTCGGCGACCTGTGTCAGGCACAGGGCAAGCTAAACCTGTTCAGCCGGGAGAGGGCCACTTTAATCAACTCCCTGATCGCTGACCCGTCCAGGGCCATTGATGAAGGCTCTGTTACTTCAGGATCCGGACATCCCCTGTTTCAGCATATCATCGAGCTGCGGCATAGTCACCGCTTTAGCGGCGATGAAGGAATAGGGCGCTTTAGTAAAGCTATTATTACAAAGGATAAGCAAACGCTGAATGATTTTATTGTATCTGCCGACGCGCAGGTGCTGGTTGACACAGCTTATTCCAGAGCTCTTTTTGAAGAATTTTCCGACGGATATGCCGAATTTATCCGGGAAAAAGATATACAGGCTGCTTTGCAGAAAATGAACAGACTCAGGGTATTGTGTGCAGTAAGGGAGGGCGAGCACGGCGTATACCAGGTGAACAGAAGGATAGAAAAATACCTGCAGCAGAAGAAGCTGATCAGGGCAAACGGCGGGTTTTATGAGAATCGTCCCGTTATTGTTACCGGCAATAACTATACCGTGGGCCTGTACAACGGCGATACCGGAATTGTCAGGCCCGATGAGAAGGGAACCTTGAAGGTATGGTTTGAGGATGGTGCGGAAGGGATAAAATCCGTGATCCCCGGTTATATAAGTCAGGCTGAAACGGTGTTTGCGATGACCATACATAAGAGTCAGGGTTCGGAGTTCGACCGCGTGCTGATTGTGCTGCCCGACAGCGAGAGCAATGCGATCCTTACAAGCGAGTTACTATATACAGCCGTAACGCGCGCCAGATCAAAAGTATTTTTGCTGGGTTCTGCATCTGTAATTTTGCAGGCCTCTGATCGTTTTGTAAAAAGAGCATCTGGAATTGCCGGCAGGTTCAGTGATTATTAATTTCTTAGGGTATTATAGGGGCTGATATGGCATTGTATTTACAAGTTTCTAATTCATTATCTCAACTGGCAAAAAAGCTGTGCAATGATTTGCAGGTACAGGGAAATCAGGTTTTTCAACCCTATTATATCGTTACTCAGACCGAAGGGATGAATAACTGGTTGAAGCTCCAGCTCGCCGACAGCATGGGTATTGCTGCAAATTATCGCTTTCTCAGGCCAAATGATATCGTCTTTAAGATTTATCAGTTGCTCGGCGGCAGATATTCGCAAAGCCTGTCGCCGGAGAACTTGTCGTGGGTGTTTTATAAGCTGTTGAACGATAAAGAGTTCAAAGGAAGATTTGGTAATATAGCTGCTTATTTCGGAGAAGGTTCTGATAAGGAGGTAAAGCGCCTTGCCCTTGCCGGGAAGGTGGCCGACCTTCTCGATCAATACCAGATCTACCGGCCTGAAATGGTGCAGGAGTGGAACCGCGCTTCGATCAGTGATGTGAAGGACGATGAG
>DALYUO010000081.1:8770-14053 GCA_031981225.1 Pararcticibacter sp. | reverse complement strand
GAGTGGCAGAAGTTTTTATGGATCAGGGCTAAAGAATTAACTAAAGACCGTCTTCCCGACAGAACGCTGATGGGGCAATTTATTCTGCAGGCACTGCAGCAGGGCGACCGCATTGAGGGCTTAAAGCAGGGGATGCCGGCGGTTCATATCTTTGGTCTTTCTGTTATTACGGCTTATCATCTTCAACTGTTCAGCGAACTTAGCCGTTATATCGACTTTTCTTTCCATATACTCAACCCCGCCCCTTCAGAATACTGGTTCGAAGACAGGAGTGAGAAACAAATGCTCTTTCTGAAGAAGAAAGGACTTGTTGACGTCGATGAGCCGGTGCCGGGCAATCCCTTGCTAACCAGCTGGGGACGACTGATACAGAACACTTTCAGTTTGTTTTTTCAAAACGACGCTCTTATTAACGCATACGAGGAGATTGGCATCGAAGAGCCGGGAGATAATACACTTTTACAACGTATTCAGCAGGATATTTTTTATAACAGAAGTAGTTCGGACAGGAAACTGCTGACTCCTGATCATATAAGGGACGGCTCGGTTACGATTAATGCCTGCTATACTGCAGCAAGGGAGGTAGAGGCGCTCTACAATTATCTGGTACATCTTATAGATAAGCAAAAGGAAGTACTGTCGGCACGTGATATTGTAGTAATGGTTAGCGATATAGATGCCTATGCGCCTTATATCAGGGCGGTGTTTAACAATGCTCCGTATCCTTTTCATTATACCATTGCCGACGAGAGTTTCACTGCGAGCGACAGCCTGTCAAATGCGCTGCAGTCGGTTCTCAGGATGAACCGGCAGAACTTTAAAGCGGAAGAGATTCTGCAATTGTTAGACTCGGGGTATATCAGAAAACGGTTCGCCATCAGCGACCTGAGCCTCATCCGGAAAGCAGTCGATAGAGCCAATATCCGCTTCGGCATGGAGGGAGATAAGGAAGATGATACCATATATGTAAGCTGGAAATATGGAATTGAGCGGATCATTTATGGCATCTGCATGAGCGGAGATGAGGAATTTGTGGACGAGGAAGGAACTGGCTTTTATCCGCTTGAGCTTACTGAAGGCCATGCCTCAGCTGAACTGATACGGTTTTGCCATTTTGTACAGGTTCTGATGGACTCTATAAAAGAGCGTGAGCGAAACCGCAGCATTTCTGAATGGGTTGGGTACGTCGAATCGGTTCTGTATGATCTGGTGTCGGAACCAGGCGAGGATGCAGGCGAAGACTATGATGTTTTATTGAAGCAGCTCGAAAACTACAACGCTTTGAATGAGCTGATAACAGAGAATATCAGCTATGAGGTATTCAGTCATAACTTTTTACAATCTGTTTCTTCTGCGACGCGCAGCAGCTCTTTTGCTACCGGTGGTGTGACTTTTTGCTCGCTCATTCCGATGCGAAGTATCCCTTTCAGGGTGGTTGCCTTGTTAGGACTCAACTTTGATAAATTTCCAAGGAAGGAGAATCCCTCCAATTTCAACCTGATGGAGAGAGAGAAAAGAAAAGGCGATCGTAATATCAAGGAGAATGACAAACATCTTTTCCTGGAAACCATTCTTTCTGCACGGGATTACCTCTATATCAGTTATATCGGTCAGAGCACAAAGGATAACACTGTTCTTCCTCCTTCGGCGCTGGTGGATGAACTGGCAGATTATATTGAAGCCGGAATAGCAGGGGAGGAGCATGTTCCTATAGTGACACGACAACCGCTGCACAGCTTCAGCCGTAAATATAACCTTGGCGACGACCGCCTTTACAATTACCTGAATTATAAGCAGGGTAAAGAAGGAATGGATGGGCAGGGCGAAAGAAAGGAACCACCGGTTTTTGATCCGGAGGTGGTTTCCCTTGATGCGCTTGTGAACTTTTTTAAAAACCCGATTAAGGGGTATTATAATGATGTCTTAGGTATCTATTTTAATAATGATGAGGTGCTCTTGAGCGATACAGAACTGTTTGAACTCGATGGGCTCAGCAAGTGGTCGCTAAAACAGGACCTGCTTCTTTTGCCATCTGCAGATATAGAAATTCTAATGGATAAGTTGGTAAAAAAAGGTGCCTTGCCTTTGAAGAATATGGCTGATATCGCTTTAAGGGGCGTTGAAGCAGAGGTGTCGGCCATCCGCGACTTATTTAATGAATGTACAGGTGGTATGCCCGGGCGTTCATTGCAAATTGAAATGAACGCTGGAGATGTCTTACTAAAAGGAAGAGTTGACAGGGTTTTTGGCGACCGGATGATCTGTATTTCATGGTCAAAAAAAGAGTCAAAATATCTCCTCGAGGCTTACCTGCGGTACCTCGCTGTCAGAGCTTCAGGCGCTTCGGTTAGCCTGTACTTTATTTCGGCTAAGCAAGGCAGCGTTTTTGAGGCCTCAGCAATAACAAGTTCCGACGCCTTAAGCAGGCTGGAGGACCTGCTTGATTTGTATAAACAAGGACATAAGAATATGCTTGCATTTTTTCCGGATTTTGAAATTGAGCCCTCAAAGCTTGCCGACCTGGATGAAGCGGTGTTTCAGAGCATTGCGGATAAGAAGCTTAACTCTTATCCTTTTCCATGCACCGACGCCTATGTTATGAGGGAATGGGGGAACGGTTTTTTTAAAAGAGAAGGGGTATTTGAAGAATATAAGATGGTCGCCGAAATGCTGCTGTCGCCATTAGCGGACATTTTTCCCGACTATTACCAAAACTAATTGTATGTCGTCTGTAAAGGGATTTGAAAGTTTTAATGCTGTTGCCGTATCGCTGGAAGGCAGCAACCTCATAGAGGCCAGTGCAGGCACCGGGAAAACATATTCTATTGCCATCCTCGTGTTACGTCTGGTGTTAGAGAAACGGTTTTCGGTAAAGGAAATCCTGATGGTGACCTTCACGAAGGCGGCAGTAGCTGAACTGGAAGACCGGATCCGCTTGTTTGTCAGGCTTGCTTATAAAGCTTCGGAGGGAGGAAATATAAAAGACAAAACGATAAGCTCCCTGGTTAACAGGGCAGCAGAGCAGTATGGAATGGAAGAGGTTCAGTCCCTGCTGAAGGAGGCTGTATTGTTTCTTGACGAAACGTCTGTTCTAACCATTCACAGTTTCTGTCAGATCACGCTTACTGAGTTTGCGTTCGAAACCAGGCAACTGTTTGGCGCTGAAACGCTCCAGGACACCAGCGCCCTGCTTGCCGAGGAGGTGAACAAGTTTTGGAGAAAGCATGTTACCACGGTTCCGGCTGAGCTGCTGGAGCCTCTGATTGCAGCCGGATTGTCGAGAGATTCAATCATACAAGTCCTGAAAGAGCATCTCGACGGGAAGAAATATTTTGGATATGCCGAAACCGAAGATTATTCGTTTTGTGAGGAAGATCATCAGCGCTTTATCGGAGAGCTGCGTAAGCTGAAGGCAAATGAAGAGGAGCTGCGGACTTGTTTGAACAGACATGTGGTAGAGAATGCCGAAGATCTAAAGCGGATCAGTGAGGGGAACAGCAATGCCCGTAAACATATTTTACATCTGATAGATGAGCCTGAAAGCTTTGTTAAGGCCTTGGTTGAGAAAAGGAAGTCGGCTTATATTACAAACCTCTATCAGGACATACTGGATAAATGTGATGAGTGTGACGCAGTTTTACAGCAACACAACCGGATACTGAAGGATGTGATCAGTCGCTTATATTGCCTTGCCATCAACAAGATCTCTTCGGGGGTACTTGAACATAAACGACGTAATAACCAGATGTCGTTCGACGACATGATCGTAAACCTGCATGATGCACTGGTGAAGCGTGATAATCCGCGCCTTGTGGAAGGGCTCAGGAAGAAATATAAAGCAGTATTTGTAGATGAGTTTCAGGATACCGACCGGATGCAGTATGAGATTTTCGGAGCGGCCTTCGGCGAGGAAACCATTTTATTTTACATCGGCGATCCGAAGCAGTCGATTTATGCCTGGAGAAAGGCGGATATCTTTACTTATTTCAAGGCGGGAGAGGCGGTGGATCACCGGTACGGAATGAATGTTAATTACCGTTCTTCAGCCCCATATATTGGGGCAATGAACCTGTTCTTTAAGCCGGAGCCAGATTTCGACACTTTTTATTTCAACGAGGCTGAGAACGCTATTGATTATATTGAGATAGAATCACCGGAAGAGAATTCCAGGGGACAGCTGTGGCGTCACCAATCACCCGATGCGCCGATCACTATTTGCCAGACGCCCAACAAAGATGCTGTCTATGATGCCGTTGCTGCCCAGGTGATCGCCCTGCTCAATGGTGACGAGTATTTGATAGGAGAAACAGGAAAGGAGAGGGGAATAAGTCCTGCCGATATCGGTATACTGGTTCGCTCAAACCGCGATGGCAAGATCGTAAAAGCGAAGCTTGCCAAATATGGAATTCCCGCTGTTACGATAGGTGATGATAAGGTTCTGCAGTCGGACGAGGCACGTTCCCTGCTGTATCTGCTGGAGGCAATGTCGGATATCTCCATGCAGCATATTAACAGGGCTTTGTTGTCGCCCTTCACGGGTTATAAAACGGAAGATATTCTCACTCTTGATGATGAAAGAGCGCTCGAGCTTTTCAGGAAGTATAAGACAAGCTGGGACGAAAATGGCATTTATACCGCATTGATGGATTTTGTGGCCGACTATTCGGTAACAGAGGTATTGCTTGCCGGCCATACAGAGAATGGGGAAAGGATCATTACCAATCTCTTTCAGCTGATTGAGCTACTTCATAAGGTTCAGACGCGGAAAAAGTTGTCGCCCCTTGAACTGATCAGCTGGCTGAAAAGAGGAATAGAGGGGATGGAAACCGAGGGCGACGAATATGAACTGCGGGTAGAAAGCGATGAGGATACGGTGAAGATTGTAACAATCCACAAAAGCAAGGGACTGGAATATAATATTGTGTTAGCGCCCTTCCTTGACTTTACCGTCGATAATAAAAGGCCGTTCTGCAGCTTCAGGGATGCAGAGACAGGAGAGTACGTCTCTATGAGCCGGGAGGCGATGAGCGAAGAGCAGATTACTGTGTTAAACAATCAGCTCGAGCAAGAAAACAGGCGACTTTTATACGTTGCTGTTACACGGGCAGTTTATAAATGCTTCATTTTTAAGAATGCCTCGGCACGCCAGTCCACTTTATCTGTTTTTTATAATGCTTTGGTTAGCAGTACATCTTCCTTAATTGAGTTTTCTGCACCCCTTACGGTTCCTGCAAAATACTTCTTTAATGCCGGAGCTAAGCTGCCGCCGCTGATACCAATGGC
>DALYUO010000081.1:7451-8760 GCA_031981225.1 Pararcticibacter sp. | reverse complement strand
CCGGGACAAACTGGAGGAGGATGAGCTATTCGATGCTCCGGTCGGAACATGCGCCGGCAAGTTTAGGCCGCGCCGACGGCCGTACTGAACCCTATGAGCGTTTTGTATTTAATGAACTGACAAGGGGAGCTAAAACAGGAAACCTCCTTCACTTTATTTTTGAGAATGTTCAGTTCGGCAATAGCAACAACTGGCCCTTTGTGATTGAAGAAGCTGTTAAACGCTTTATTCCCGGTGATTCCGGGCAGTATGCTGAGATGCTGACGATTCTGCTTGATCATGTATTGCATGTGCGGATAGAGCTGCGGGGACTTGATTTCTGCCTGGCTGATGTAGCGCAGGGTAACCAGCTTCATGAGTTTGAGTTTGATTTTAGAGTGCCTTTGTTCGAAACAGCTCTGCTGGAAACTTTATCGGATGAGCGTATGGAAATTCATGTCGATAGCCTGAATAAGCTGGAAGGGCTCATGAACGGGAAAATGGACCTGTTCTTTGAATGGAACGGAAAGTTTTTTATCCTTGACTGGAAATCGAATTATCTCGGTAGTTCCATAAGCGATTATTCGGCCGAAGGTGTAGCCACAGCAATGAATGACAATAACTATCATCTTCAGTACCTTATTTATACACTCGCTGCAAAGAAATATCTTGGGAGCAGGTTACCAGGGTTCGACTATGAAACCCATTTTGGTGGCGTATTGTATTTTTTTGTACGCGGGATCAGGAAGGATAAAAATAATGGGATATTTCTTTACAGGCCTCCTCTTGAGAAAATTGAGAAGCTGGATAAAATATTATCAGGACAAGTGGCAGTTGGCTTTTAAAACAGCTCATTTGTCCTGATAAACCGGCTTATATTTCAGCCAGAACAGAAAATGTTTCTAATGAAGATTTATCTGCTGTCGGTGCAGATGTTTTATCCTGTGTTTTCGCTTTCTTGCGCAGGCTCTTCTTAATCTTCTCTTTAGCTTCTTTAATAATTTTACGATCTTTTCTTTTCAGCTTCGTCTTATCAGACTCTTCTGATCCCGTAAGTACAGCAAGCGCTGCCTCGGTTTTTTTTATATTATTCTGAAGCTTTTCTACCCGCTCTTCTAATAAGCGAATAACATCTTTTTCGGTAACTCTTGACATAAACAGATTTTATTTTTTTAAAAATATTAATTAAAGGATGAATGTCAAAGAGTTTTACGAAATAAAGGCGATATAACAAAGGGGTATGTTACGTTAGTGTTAACTGCGCCGAAAATTCATCGTTCGGTAATGTTAAATATACATAAGCATAGGTCTGAGCCAAATCTATATGTCG
>DALYUO010000081.1:6025-7441 GCA_031981225.1 Pararcticibacter sp. | reverse complement strand
TTTCCAGGTCGTAAGGACTAAAGATATAAAGGGCGCCTACGATAAGCAGAATCAGGAAAACGAGGAAGTAGAATATTTCTTGTGTCATTGTTTCAAAGGGTTTGAGCAAGTAAGGATTTTAGTATTTAGTGTGCATTAATCTTTTGTTAAATAAAACATCTTTAATCCGTACGTGAATTTATTCCCGATAATTACAGCCAGGCTTATAAGTTTAAAAAGAATTTATAGATGGATGGTTTTAGGTTAATAAGGAGTGATTTTTTTGTCCGCGCGAGATGAATTTTCAGGAACACTCAGCGGCATAACCGAGCTTTGTTTTGCGGTGTTGCCAGCATAGATAGAAAAAAGAATAAGTGAATTTGTTGTAAGGTTATTCTGATGTTGCTTCAGGTGTTTTGTTTAAGGCTATAATAACAGCGCCTTTTTCACCAAGACTTCCGTATCGGGCTACAGCTTCGTCTTTATTTAAACGGGTGATACTTTGAATATCGCCGGGTTGTACATGTTTATAACTGTTTAGCGCTTTTTTTCGTGTATAAGGTATTCCGTTGATGATATAAAGGGATGGTCGGTTTGCTCCTGTCAGCGCTGCCACATAGCGGTCGAGTAAATTTCCTGCGGAACCGCAGAATGCTGCACCTATAACGGCACCTACGGCGCTATTACCGCTTTTCTTCCCTAACGAAGCCCCCATTCGCTCTCCTACTCCTGAACCTATCTCCACTCCTGAAGGCAGCCGCCCCATCGTGCTGCATGATTGTAGTGATATAATAAGAGCACAGGCTCCCAGCCATACTGCATTTGCACTCTTCATATTAATCGGTTTATTTCATGTGCTATTATTTTGCAATATATAAAAATATGACCGTATAATGCAAGTTCTTTTGATATTATTCTGACAAAACTTTCTTTAATTCTTCCCAGACATTTTCGGCCATGATTTTCACCCCATCGGTTGTTGGATGAATTCCATCTTTTTGGTTTAGCCGGCTGATGCCTGCTACCTTATCGAGCAGGAAGGGGACGAACGTCATGTTGTTTTTCTCTGCTACCTCCCTGAAAATCACGCGGAAGCTCGTGGCATAACTTCCTCCCATATTGGGGGGAACTTCCATGCCAAGGAGGACGAGCTTCGCCGAAGGATATTTTGATCTGACCGTGTCGACAATCGCCTGAAGATTTGATTTGGTTTCTTTAACCGGTATTCCCCGTAATCCGTCGTTAGCGCCCAGCTCAAGTACAAATACATCTTCTTTATTTCGGAGGAGCCAGCCGATGCGACTTTTGCCTCCTGCAGTAGTTTCGCCGCTCGAACCTGCATTAATGCATTTATAAGGAAGATTTAAGGAATCTATTTTATTTTGTATTAGAGCCGGGAATGATTGTGATGCAGGATCTTCAAGTCCGTATCCCGCC
>DALYUO010000081.1:2234-6015 GCA_031981225.1 Pararcticibacter sp. | reverse complement strand
GATCGTTGCTGCAGGCTGCTGCTATGCAGATAATCAGAATAAGTGTAACTACTTTATTCATCTTAATGTCTTAATATAAATATACAGGACTGTTTTTAAACAGGATCGGTTGGATTTAGTTTCATTTGTAATCGCTTGCGACATTTAAGTGTAACTAGTATAAAAGTAAAAATAAAATTGTGGGAAATATTCTGTCTGTTCAGAACTTAAGCAAGAGCTATCAAAGTGCGGGAAGGACTTTAACCGTTCTGAACGATATTAATTTTTCGGTAGAGCAGGGGGCTATGCTTTCCATTGTGGGGCCGTCGGGGAGTGGAAAGACCACGCTGCTGGGCCTGTGTGCAGGACTGGATCGCTCGAGCAGCGGTTCGGTAGAGCTGAATAATATCCGTATCGATGAATTGAATGAAGATGAAAGAGCCTCTGTAAGGAATTTATATACCGGCTTTATTTTTCAAAACTTTCAGCTGCTTCCCACCCTCACCGCTCTGGAAAATGTTATGGTACCCCTGGAGCTGAGAGGTGAGAAAAACATAAAACCCAAAGCGCTCGACCTGCTCGATAAGGTAGGGCTCGCGGACCGCGGGCATCACTATCCCGCGCAACTTTCGGGAGGAGAACAGCAGCGTGTATCACTTGCCCGGGCTTTTTCCAATGATCCTAAAATATTGTTTGCCGATGAACCTACCGGTAATCTTGACGCCGAGACCAGTGAGCGCGTCATCAGGCTGATCTTCGACCTGAACAGGGAGATGGGTACTACGTTGATCATGGTAACCCACGACATGGAGCTTGCTGCCCGCACACAGAGGATTATCAGGATCAGGGGCGGGGCTGTTTATTCAGACGAACCGGTAAATCAGGGCGCATAGGTATGGATAAGAAAACATCTCTCAATATTCCATGGCTTATTAAAATGGCCTGGCGCGACAGCCGCCGTAGCCGTTCGAGGTTATTTCTGTTTATTTCCTCCATTATTCTGGGTATAGCGGCACTAGTAGCCATTTATTCTTTCGGATATAATTTGCAAAGAGATATCGATTCGCAGGCGGCAACGCTTGCTGGCGCTGATCTTGTTATCTCGGGAAACAGGCAGCCTTCGGATCCTATGAAAAAGTATCTGGCCGCACTTGGTGATCAACGGTCGGAGGAGCGCAGCTTCGCTTCGATGGTTTATTTCCCGGGCAGCGGCGGAACAAGGCTGGTTCAGGTGAGAGCGCTCCGTGGCGGATTCCCCTATTATGGTAGTATTGAAACAAGTCCCGTGAGTGCCGGAATATCCTTTAGGTCGGGAAAATACGCTCTTGTTGATAAAACTTTAATGCTGCAGTTCAGGGCGCAGACCGGCGATTCGGTTCATGTGGGTAATTTAAGCTTTGTCATTGCAGGTGTCCTTGATAAAGCGCCGGGACAAACGGGTATTTCATCAGGGATAGCACCTGTCGTATATATCCCCCTGCAATATCTAGAACAAACAGGTCTTCTGCAGAAAGGAAGCCGTATTAATTATAACTTTTACTACAAGTATACCCGTGCCGCTGTGCTTGAAAAACAGCTGAAAGATATACGGAAACGTGCAGACAAAGAGGGCATGGATCTGGAAACTGTAGAAACACAGAAACAAAATACAGGAAGGTCTTTTGAGAACCTGAATCGCTTTTTGTCGCTTGTTGGTTTTATAGCTCTTTTGCTGGGATGTATCGGTGTTGCCAGTTCGATTCATATCTATGTGAGGGAGAAGCTTGCTTCTGTAGCCATTCTGAGATGTCTGGGCGCTAATTCTGCGCAGGCCTTTCTTATATATCTTATACAGATTGTTGCTGTTGGATTTATTGGTTCGGTGCTGGGAGCTGCGCTTGGCACGATCATCCAGCAAGTGCTGCCGGTTGTGTTAAAGGACTTCCTGCCCATAGAGGTTACTACGAGCATTTCTGTCCCAGCTGTTTTACAGGGTATCGCTGCAGGTCTGGTAGTTTCGTTGCTATTCGCCCTCTTGCCCTTATTGTCTGTCCGGAATATTTCTCCCCTTAATACGCTTCGTTCCTCAGTAGAAGAGGTGAAGAAAAGATGGGATATCTTGAAGTGGGTAGTATATGTGCTGATTGCGGCGTTTGTGGTGATGTTTAGCTATCTGCAATTAAAAAGTCTTATCCGGGCCGCCTATTTTAGCGCCGGCGTGTTAGCTGCCTTCCTTGCTTTGTGTGGCACTGCCTGGCTTCTGATGTGGCTTGTAAAAAGGTTCTTCCCTTCTTCATGGAGTTATCTGTGGCGACAGGGACTGGCCAATCTGTTCCGGCCAAATAATCAAACGCTGATACTGATTGTTTCTATCGGGCTTGGGACAGCATTTATCAGCACACTTATGCTTGTGCAGGACGTATTAATGAAGCAGGTGACACTTTCTGCAAGCGGCAATCAGCCTAATATGGTACTTTTTGACGATCGTTACGATGCGGGTTGAAGAGATAAAAGGGAAAACGGCGGCACAGGTAAAAAAAGACACTACGCAGGGAATTCCGGTACGGGCGTTTAATTCGGAGATCAGGGCCACTTTCAGAGATAGTCTTACCTCTTCAGAGCGGATAACCGATGGAAAATGGACAGGCAAAGCGGGAGGGGGAACAGTGTATGTATCGCTGGACAAGGGGTACGCTCAGCGGATCAGTGTAAAGATTGGTGATCCGATGGTGTTCAACGTACAGGGAGCGCTGATTCCGGTGGTGGTGGGGAGCCTGAGAGAAGTCGACTGGAACCGGATACAGACAAACTTCAGAGTGGTTTTCCCTGCCGGGGTGCTTGAAGCGGCTCCGCAGTTTCACGTTTTGCTTACGAGAGTGCCTTCGCCTGAGGCTTCCGTTGCGTTTCAGCAGGCGGTAGTACGCAATTTTCCGAATGTATCCATTATCGACCTTAATCTGGTACTGAGTACCTTAGATGATATCCTCAGTAAGATAGGCTTTGTTATTCGTTTTATGGCGGCCTTTAGCATTGTAACAGGATTAATAGTACTTATTGCCTCCGTTCTTGTGAGCAAATACCAGAGACTGAAGGAGAGCGTACTGCTGCGCACCCTGGGAGGCAGCCGCAAGCAGATCCTGACGATCACATCACTGGAATATTTCTTTTTAGGCGCTTTCGCAGCCACAACAGGCATCATCCTTTCACTGGGCGCCGCCTGGGCTCTCGCCAGGTTTAGCTTTGAAACAGAATTCAGGCCGCAGATCCTGCCGCTACTGGTTTTATTCCTGCTTGTCTGTATTATTACCGTCCTTATGGGGCTGTTTAACAGTCGGGGTGTTTTAAACAGTCCGCCGCTGGAAGTGCTGCGAAAGGAAAACTGAAGTACGTCAATCTGATATCAATCTTCAAAAAGCTCACTAAGATGAAGAACGAAACCTGGCAATACTGCCGATGTTGCTTCTTCGTCAGAAGTAAAAAGCCCGGAAGATATGAATTTGCCTTGATCTGACAGGTTGTATTTTAATAGTGTTTTGTCAGTGGGATTAATTACCCAGTATTCTTTTACTCCGAACTCTTCATACACTTCATATTTATGAATGAGTTCCGTTTTATTGTTTCCGGCCGACAAGATTTCAATAACAATATCAGGAGCCCCGAGACAACCGCGCTCATCTAGTTTTGCTCTATCGCAGATGACACAAATATCGGGTTGAAGCACAGTATATATATTTCCATCGTCGCTATTTTCTTTTGGAAAGCGAACATCAAATGGCGCTGTATAAACCTCACAGGTGTACCCTTTTAAGAAGTTGAAAAGGCT
>DALYUO010000081.1:1228-2224 GCA_031981225.1 Pararcticibacter sp. | reverse complement strand
TGATGCAGTCTTGAAGGAGCCGGACTCATTTTAAAAATCTTTCCCCTGATCAGCTCGACACGATTCCCGAAGACCCAGTTCAAATAATTGGCATAGCTATACGTTAGGGATAGATCGAGCTCTTCGAGAGACGACACCTTTTCTCCATTTGCGTTGTGATACTGTTCCGACATGGTAAAATAGGATGATCTATTGCAAAAATAATAAATTGAATCATTTTTTCTATCTTGGAATCCTCTATGCAAGGTATTAAAAATAACAAAAGAACGATCAGGGGATGGGCCATGTTCGACTGGGCCAATTCGGCCTATAATCTGGTGATCACTTCCACAATTTTTCCTGCGTATTACACCATTATCACCACTACAAGCGAACATGGGGATAAGGTGTCGTTCTTTGGAAGGACTTTCGTAAACACGGCGCTGTCTAATTACGCTCTTTCGGCGGCATACCTGGTGATGGCTATATTGCTGCCGCTTTTATCCTCTACAGCGGATTTCAGGGGCAACAAGAAAGTTTTCATGAAGCTGTTTACTTATATTGGGGCCCTTGCCTGTATCGGCTTGTTCTTTTTTAAACTGGAAACACTCGAAATCGGGATAATTTGTTTTGCTGTTGCTGCTATGGGGTATATCGGCGGCGTGATGTTCATTAATTCTTATCTTCCTGAAATAGCCAGCCCTGATCAGCAGGACCGGGTGAGCGCCCAGGGCTTTGCGTATGGCTACATTGGAAGCGTGCTTCTCCAGATCATTTGTTTTGTTTTTGTATTGAAACCCGAGTGGTTCGGCATTACTGATGCTTCTTTTCCGGCAAGGTTGTCTTTTCTGCTGGTCGGAGTATGGTGGATATTGTTTGCGCAGATCCCCTTTAAAGTTCTCCCCGCCGGAAGCCCTAATAAGGAGAGGATCAACCGGCAGGTGATACATAGTGGTTACCAGGAGCTTGCCAAGGTGTGGCACCAGGTTAATACAATGAAAGTGATGAAGCGTTTCT
>DALYUO010000081.1:420-1218 GCA_031981225.1 Pararcticibacter sp. | reverse complement strand
TGTGGGAGTTCAAACCATTATGCTGGTGGCAGCGAGTTTTGGGGAAAAGGTTTTGCACCTTGGGACATCTAAATTAATTGCCACCATATTGATTATTCAGTTAGTAGCTATAGCCGGAGCCTACCTGATGTCGTCGCTGGCAAGGCGAATAGGGAATGTGAAAGTGCTCATTATGGTTGTTGTTGTTTGGATAGGAGTGTGCATAGCCGCTTATTCGATTTCGACCGAGAACCAATTTTATATTATTGCTGCACTGGTAGGCCTGATTATGGGAGGGATACAATCGCTTTCACGGTCTACTTACTCGAAGTTTCTTCCTGAAAATACTCCTGATACGGCGTCCTTCTTCAGCTTTTACGATGTGACGGAAAAGCTGGCTATCGTGCTCGGACTGGCTGCTTTTGCTTTTATTGAGGAGAATTCGAATATCAGGAACTCTGCGCTGGGGCTTAGTGTTTTCTTCGTTTTGGGATTGATCGTGCTGATTGTACTGCTTTTTACCAGGGAGAATCGTGTGAATGACAGCGAACTATAATTCTTTATTTAATAATCAGTTAATTGCTTTGCGCTTTTAGCTTTATCCTTTTACCTTTACTACCCTGAATATGACTGTAGAATTGTTTATTCCCTGTTTTATTGATCAACTGTATCCGGAAACGGCTTTTAATACAGTGAAGATACTAGAGAAAGCGGGATGTAAGGTAAAATATAACTCTGAGCAGACTTGCTGTGGTCAGGCTTCCTTTAATGCGGGTTTCTGGGATGAGGCGAAGGCCGTAGGCAGTAAGTTCCTCAACG
>DALYUO010000081.1:0-299 GCA_031981225.1 Pararcticibacter sp. | reverse complement strand
AGCTGTCGGACTTCCTGGTGAACGTTATCGGGAAGGATTATTTTGGAGCCGAACTCGAAGGCAGGGCCGTATACCACGATTCGTGTGCAGGCTTGCGTGAATGTAAAATTAAAGATGAGCCGAGGGCATTGCTGGCCAAGGTACACGGGCTTGATTTGGTAGAGATGAAAGATACCGACACCTGCTGCGGCTTTGGTGGAACTTTTTCTGTGAAGTTTAACAGTATTTCATCCGCTATGGCCCAACAGAAAGTTGATAATGCACTGGCCGTTGATGCGGAATATATCATATCTACCGAT
>DALYUO010000080.1:14508-19317 GCA_031981225.1 Pararcticibacter sp. | reverse complement strand
GATTGCTTTATCCGCTGTCCCGACCTTGAACGGGCCTGTACTTTCCTGATCAATTCAAGGCTGGCGTCATCAACCTGTAGCTGATCAAGGGACAGCTTTAAAGCATAAGCGGGTTTGGCTTCAAACAGCAATGGGTTTTGGGCGCCAAGTACCTGTACAATGTTGGTTTTGGTACGCAACTCGAATTGATCCTTCAGGTATTTGAGCTGACGGATCTTCTCTACCAATATGCTCTGACTTCTGAGGCGATTGAGATATTCGATGATTTGTTTCTGGGCATCGATCAGGTTATGACGGCAAATGTTCAACTGACCTTTCAAGCTCAGAATGATCCTTTGCAGCTCTTCATCAGCGGCTATTTTAAAAAAGGTTTGCTCATCGTCTCCCGAAATCAGGTTATCTGTCAGGTTGATCAGCGTCGATATGTCATTGCGCTTGAGATCCAGATGCTCCAGTTTTGCTTTCTTTACCTGGTAATTAGGCTCGTTTTTAAACGTATTGTCAATGTTCCTCTTCAGGTCGACCACGTTGCGGATGGCAATCGTTCCCGTCTTGCGAAGGGCGCTCTTTACCTGTCTGAGATAGACGTATCGCCGGTTTTCACTATTTTCCTGAAGGTAATATAAGATATTTTGCCGGATGGACTGCAGGTTTTCATTGATGTAAGATACGTTGATCTCTTCATTGACCTCCAGTATCTGCTCGAAGAATTGAAGGAACTGGTCGTCCAGCTCCAAAAAACAGCCGTTTTCCCGCAACACAGCATATTCAATCAAGATACGCAGCTTCTCTTCATTGTACTCCAGGACTTCCAGCGCATCATCATATTTATAGGCGAGCACTTTTCGCTTTTCAAATATTTCGCTGATCAGCTTCTGTTCCCGGCTGAGTATATTCAGCAGTTGTTTTATAGAAGAAAAAGTTTTCAAGTTAAACGCATGATAAGTTAACGGGTATTAGTGACGACTCAGTAGTTTAAACTCAACAGTTCATACTTTCAATAGGACCATTCCGGTAAAAAAGCTTAGTGATACCTTTAAAAGTTAACGTAAGTATATCTCGGGTTGTCATTAAATAAATACAAATGCTATAAATCAATATTCGAAAATAATAAATATTTGATTTATGAGCCTCTACGATTTAACTAACTGAATATTACCAGCCCATCGGCTTGACTCTACTATATTCCTTCTAACTGCGGAAATATCTCAAGAAACATTCTTTCTGCTTCTTCGCTTAACTCATCAACGGATGATACTTTATTATTTACAAGCAGATATGTACTGTTTGTTTCGTTAATAAAGTGAGTAAAGTGTTGTACTCCAAAAAAGCCTTCTATAGCATATTTATAGATTTTAAATCGCTTGGTATTAGCCCTTTGCTCCTCTATCCTATTTGCAAGATCTACAGTGTGAGCTCCCATAAACCCGAAGCTTGCCCCTGGATTCTTTTTTAGCACATGTAGCATTATTTGAAGGCAAGTTCCTTTGAAGCCTTTGCAGGTTTGTCGAAAAGTTTAGTAAAAGGAAAAAAATCTGAGAACATTTATGTATCAAGGAATAAGATACTTATATGCGGAGCATCTTGAAGCTTTTAATTCCTCTTCTGTCCTCTTCCGCAGTTTTGATGTTGCGCGTGTAGGTTTGTATGATTGGGGTGTTTCAGCAACAGTTAAAGAATACTGGATTCTTTGGTTGTTATAAACCAAATGATTTTTATCGGCTCCCATGTTATTACCTTTCTTCATATCCAACAGTTAAGTGCAGATATAAATTATGCTACAAATGTAGTATAAGAATTGAAATTAATACAAATTGTTTTTAGACCTAACACCTTTTTTACGATTCAAAACCTAAACGGTTATCTTCAGATTTCAAGAAAGTAAAACCCACATCTCCTTACAAATGACAACGACCTAATATTATGACAAAAGAACAAAACATTTAGCGTGGATGTTCTTTATTTCAACCTCGTCTTGGTTACTCCTTCATCAGCCACAGCCCAAATTGCACCTTCTGTCTTTTATAATCCGATTTATTGCTATTGTAAATAGTATATCTTTCAGTTGAGTTAATAAAATTTATTATCATCATCCTGTATTTAATTACATGTTACATAGGCAGTAATGTAGCAAAACAAAAAAACCTATTTTAAACAGGGTTGTTAAAAAAGGACATTAGTTACACCTATCTTAAACACTATGAATTACAAAAGATGCTTAATAATTGTTACGCTGGCCACTGTGATGTTCGGCTGTAATAAAGATCAGGAAATTCAAAGCGAAACAACAGATATTAATGACACTTCTGCTGTCGCTGCTCTGAAGTCAGAAATGGCTGCGACCCGATCGGATGAAGAGAATGAAACTGATTTCGAGTCAGATGCCAGGACTCCGCGTGTCTGCGTTTACAAGTTTACCGATAGCGACCCAATCGTATTGGATGAAAGTGATGATGTTAATGAAAGAGCGGTGCTTCGGAAAGGTACAAAATGGGCAAATGGTAAAACGCTAAAAGTTTTCTTCATGAATGGCAGCCCTTATTTGAGAAACAAGGTGATCACTTACGCACGCAGGTGGGCCAATCATGCTAATTTGCATTTTGCGGTTACCAATAACAAAGCCGAATCGGACATCCGTGTGGGTTTTAAGATTAATGGAGATAGGGGCTCATGGTCATATTTAGGAAAGGATGCAGACCGTTATTTTAAAGGTAAGCAAACCATGAATTTCGGATGGTTTAACAGGAAAACCGAAGAGTCTGAGTTGAGACGAACCACAATACATGAATTCGGACATGCCATCGGTCTGGCTCATGAGCATCTAAGTCCTGTTAGCACCATAAACTGGGACAAACCTAAAGTATACGATTATTACATGGGACCTCCGAACAACTGGACCAGGAAGCAGGTAGACGAAAATGTGCTCAATAGGTATAAGCCAAGGGATGTGCGTAATACCAAATATGATCCGTTGTCAATTATGCATTATCCCGTTGATCCGGATCACACAACCGACGGTCAGGCAGTTGGCGTAAACACTACACTTTCAGATAAGGACAAAGCATTTATCAAAAAAATATATAAGAATTAAGCTTGAAGGTGGCAGCTGCTATGGTGTTGGCAGCTGCTAAAAGAAAGATTAAGGTTCTTTGTTGAAATGATGAAGATACCACTCCCAGAATTTCCTATTTTTAAACCTAGAATTACTATTAATCCCTCTTATAAGACTTTTAGCAGATTTTTCCGCAGGTACGCCTTTTCGCGACTCATACAAAACGTAATCTACCAGAAGATCATCAGTAGGCTTGGGCCCTCTAAAGCCCAGAACAGTCCCGTCTTTGCCAATAATGAAGGATGTTCCTTTGGCAGAGCTTGTATTCATCGGCTGAAAACTGCTGGTGTTTTGCCCGCCAAACGAAGCCCAATTGAAGTAGTATCATTATAGTCACAAATAAACAGGTTTGCAAATGCTACATCAGGATAGTGTGAAAAACGTTGTACCAATGCCGAATATTTTGGGCTGTTGTCATATGGGTCTTTTTAATATTACCTCGCCAAACAGTCAGGTAGACAACTTTTCCGGGAAACAACTGCCCAAGCGACGTTTGTTTTGAATCATTAATTACCGGATACTAGAAACATTAACATCGCTATAATCACTATAATCCTTCACAGCAAGACGCGCCAGGCTTTTTACAGCAATCGTGCAAGAACTAAACAAAAGGAAGGCAATAAGTAAAAGCAAGCTGGTTTCTTTCATGATAAGCATTTTGTCTAATGACGATAAATTACCTCGAGAAATTGCATTGCCTTTGATGGGTTAAGAAAATAGGTTGGGATTTCTGATCAAAAGCAAAAAAGCAGCTCTTTCAGAACTGCTTTTAAAACCCGGGGTGGAATATGGGGCTCGAACCCACGACCTCCTGAACCACAATCAGGCGCTCTAACCAACTGAGCTAAAACCACCGTGTTTTGGAGATGCAAAAATAAGTCATTTCTTTCATTATGCAAATTTTACTTTAAGAAACTTAAAGCAGTATAATAACAGCCTGATATTCCACTGTTTAATTATGTACACATAGAAGCGGCGGCATTGATCGTTCAACAGCTCGTCCTGCACAGGGCTTTCTTTCGGTTTATCTTTTTACATTTGCGCCTTACATTTTGCTTTTCATGATAGAGATCTTTACCGACGGAGCTTCAAGCGGCAATCCGGGACCAGGGGGTTACGGGGTGGTTTTAAGGGCTGGACAACACTATAAGGAGCTTGCCGGAGGCTTTCGTAAAACTACGAATAACAGGATGGAATTACTTGCTGTAATCGTCGGGCTCGAGGCTCTTAAGAATCCCGGACAGGAAGTGATTATTTATTCCGACTCCAAATATGTGGTGGATGCCGTTGAAAAGAAATGGGTGTTTGGATGGCTGAATAAGGGATTTGCCGGAAAAAAGAACAAAGACCTCTGGCTCCGCTTTCTGCAGTTATACAAACTTCACAAAATTCGTTTTAACTGGATAAAAGGGCATGCCGGTCATCCTGAAAACGAACGCTGCGACCGTTTAGCAGTCGCAGCATATCAGCAAAAAGAAAATTTACTTATCGATTCTGTATTTGAAGCAGAAAATGGGAAGTAAGGTTAAATTATACTTCCAACTTTAGGAATATGGGCAGAGGGCTCGGCTTGCTTGTCTATCAACTTACCCAGCTCGGGTGAAAAATCACGCATCATCTCTTCTGCCTTAAGCACCATGTTCTCTGATCCAAGGAAAATAGCAGAACGCTGATGTAAGGAAGTCACCTCTTTCTCG
>DALYUO010000080.1:14024-14498 GCA_031981225.1 Pararcticibacter sp. | reverse complement strand
TCAAATCCATCGGTGGCACGACCTCCCGCCTGCTCAATAATAAAGGCCATTGGATTGCACTCATACACCAGTCGCAATTTACCCCTGGGAGCGCTAGCAGTCGTCGGATAAATAAAGATGCCCCCTTTTATTATATTCCGGTGCAAATCGGCCACCATGGAGCCGATATATCTTGACGAATAGGGCCGGTTGGTTTCTTTATCCATCACCTGGCAATATTTAATATACTTTTTTACGCCGTCGGGGAAGTGTACGTAGTATCCTTCGTTTATGGAGTAAAAGGTACCGTCTTTCGGGATCTTCATATCGGGATGAGAAAGGCAAAACTCTCCGATGGAGGGATCAAGTGTGAACCCGTTCACTCCTTTACCGGTAGTATAAACCAGCATGGCAGAAGATCCATAAACTACATACCCGGCGGCTACCTGCTCCACTCCTCTTTGCAACGCATCCTGAATGGTTGCTTTACCATCC
>DALYUO010000080.1:7113-13909 GCA_031981225.1 Pararcticibacter sp. | reverse complement strand
ACTTTCTCCTGTAAATGGAAAAGATGGTTCCCACTCCCACATTTACATCAATGTTTGATGATCCATCAAGCGGATCGATAGCGACAATGTACTTTGCATTCTGCGAAATTTCCGACTCGATGTACACAGGGTCGTCGTTTTCTTCGGAAACTACAATACAGCACTCTCCACCGCATGTGAGGGCTGAAATAAACTGCTCGTTCGCAAAAACATCAAGCTTCTTCTGAGATTCGCCATGCGTATTCATGGTTCCGATCTCGCCGAGGATGTCTACCAATCCTGCCTTGTTTACTTCGCGGTTTACAATTTTGGATGCAATACCGATATCCCTCAGCAAACGGGATAGCTCGCCCTTGGCATAGGGAAAGTCTTTTTGCTTTTCAATAATGAACTGGCCTAACGTTTTTACTACCGACATATACTTAGTGTATTTTTTACATTATCTATTCCCTAATTCTATAGCCTCTAAAGTATGAATTTTTTCGTCAGAAATGCTGAATCTTAGCAAAGAACGTATTTTATGCCACCCTTGTTTGCCTGCAGCGCCGGGATTTAAGTGTAAAGTACCGATTTTTTTATCGTATATTACCTTTAATATATGCGAATGTCCTGAAATGAACATTTTTGGCGGATCTTTATAGATTAAATTTCGCACCTGAGGACTGTAATGATCCGGATAACCGCCAATATGCGTCATCCAAACATCAACATCTTCACATTTAAACCGCAGATGCTCAGGATAAACAGTGCGAATGTCTTTTCCGTCAATATTTCCAAACACTCCGCGTAATGGTTTAAAGGCGGCGAGCTTGTCTGCCAGCTCTATATTACCAAAATCGCCGGCGTGCCAGATTTCGTCGCATTGTTCAAAGTGCTTGAATACGGCATCATCAAGGAAACCGTGAGTATCAGAAATTAGTCCTATTCTTTTCATTTTTGTGTGCGATTGGCTATTGGCGATTGGCTTTTGGCATTCAGCTGTCAGCAATCAGATATCAGTACCTTGCATAATCCATAACCAGCCTCTCCTCAATTTATAACCTATCACTTCCTTATTCTTCATTTTCTTGATACTTGCATCTTGCTACTTATGTCTTGATACTTGATACTAGTATCTTGATTCTTGTTTCTTTCCCACAACACACAACCTTCAACTCACAACTACTCAAAATATCGTAAAAAAGTCTTTCAATGCCTCCTTGTATTGTTCTGAATACTGTTTTTCCCGTTCGTAAATAGCAAAAGAGCCCGTGCTGATCTCTTTGTTACTGCTCAGGCCAAATGTAACGATCTTCCGGTGCGGAGCAGTGGACGGAAAGGACGAAAGTTCAATTTCGTTTAAAAGGAACAATCCTGCCTCACTGGCATTGACTGCGGCGACCTGCACTGTAGCGAGAGGCAGGATAAGCGACAAGACGCCGTTGGCGCTTAAAGAATCAGCAGCGAGACCCATTAGATCCGAAAAAAAGTTATGATCGGTATGCCGGGCCGTCTGCTTCCGGAGGTCGGCATTTTTTATGGAGTTCAAAAAGAACGGAGGATTGCTAACTATCAGATCGTATTTTACAGGTAAGCCTTTCCTGAGATAATCCTGAAAGGAACCAGCATAGAGCCTGAGCCGGTCGGCAAATGGAGAATTCCTGAAGTTTGCGGAAGCTGTTTCGGCTGCATGCCCGTCGATCTCTACGGCATCAACCTTTGTTGCCGGAAACCGTTGCGCGAGCATCAGTGCGATCACGCCTGTTCCCGTTCCTATATCTAATATGGTTTGGTGATAATCCGGCTTAATCAAAGCACCGAGCAATACTCCGTCGGTGTTGATCTTCATTCCGCAGTTAGCCTGATCCACTTCAAACTGTTTGAACTGAAACACCTGAGGCTTACTAACTTTCATAAAGCTCTATCGGCAGCTGGTCGGGGTCAGAAAAAAAGGTAAAGCGCTTTCCTGTAAGTTCGTCGGTCCTTACCAGCTCTGCTTCTATACCGTGCTTTAACAGTCCGGAGACCGCTGCATCAATATCATCACATCTAAATGCCAGGTGCCGGAGTCCGCATGCCTCCGGGCGGGATACCCTTGCAGGAGGCGCTGGAAACGAGAAAAGCTCGATCTGGAAGTCGTTACCAACCTTCAGATCGAGTTTATATGATTGTCGCTCTTCGCGGAAAACTTCAGAGATTATCTCGAGTCCTAAAATCTCTGTATAGAATTTTTTTGATACAGAATAGTCCGAACAAATAATAGCGACATGATGAGCCGACTTCAAGTTGAGCATTGATTATTTCTAAGCTATTGCGTTTTTGAGATACACAAAATTAGAAAAAAGCATTTAAGTTTTAAAGTTGGGGCATTACCCCCAACCTATCCCTTTGGTTTTATTCTGTAAACTGGAACAGCAAAGGCAAGGTATACTGGACCCTTACTTTCTGTTTATTCTGTATGCCGGGCGACCAGGAAGGAGACTTTTTAAGAACACGCACTGCTTCTTCGTCACATCCAAAGCCTATTCCCTTAATCACCTTTATATTGGTTAAGCTGCCGTCCCTTTCGACTATAAAGCTAAGGAACACTCTACCGGCAATACCATTTTCTGCCGCGCTGGCGGGATACCTTAGGTTTTTACGAAGGAACTTCGCGAAAGCCTCCATTCCACCGGGGTATTCAGGAAACTTCTCTACAATATTGAAGTCAACAGGTTCATTCGAATTAGCGCCCTCTGCCACGCCCGTTCCGGTTCCAGCAGTCGTACTCGCAGGCAGCGGACTTACATCAGATGGTAATGCGATGCCATCCTGATTTTTCGTGCTGATCGTACTATTCTGAAGCTCTCTGATTTCAGGCATCTCTTCAGTCACAAGCTCCTGACGTACCACCCGTGGCGGAACAAACCGGGTAGTTTTCATTTTTACAGCCTCCGCCTTAGGGGCAGGAGCCGGAGGAGTGGCCTTCTTTATTTTACTCATGTCCAACAATATTACCCTGTCGTTGTCCGGCTTAAGGACAGAAACAGGCGATTGCACATCCGCTCCCTTCAGATTTTTGTAAACCACAGGAAAGCATACTGCCGAAATAAAAAGAACAGAGGCGGTTATCAACGCTTTGTTAAGAGTATAAGAATAGTTCCTTCTTAACTCATAAGCCCCATATTCATGGTTTCTGTTAGCGAATACAAGTTCGAGCCACTCGCTCCTGTAAACATCAAATTTATCGTTTAACATGATCTGAAGATTTAGTCTATAAATAGGATGCATACTTCAGGCAGATTCCACAATTAAGAATAATTTAAAGTAACGGGCGGCTTAGACGACTTTTATAATTACTGTATTTTTTTCAACGTTATTAGTTTTTTACCAATATTTTCCAAATATTTGACCCGAATTTTCATATTTAACTTAAATACTGGTAAAAAACATATAGTATTATGTCAAATCTCCGTTTTCAGGCATTGAATGCCGTCCTCACCAGGACAGTCCCCGAAGTCATTTATCCTTCCTCTAAAGTTTCCGAATTTTATGCTTCGAATGTCTTCGACAGAAGAAAAATGAAGGAATACTTATCAAAGGAAGCATTTCAGAGCGTGACTAATTCTGTTATACTTGGCGAGAGAATTGACCGGGAAGTAGCAGAACAGGTAGCCTCGGCAATGAAAGCGTGGGCAATGAGCTTTGGCGTAACACATTATACACACTGGTTTCAGCCGCTTACCGGAACTACTGCAGAGAAACACGATTCTTTTTTCGAGCCTGCAGGCGACGGTCTGGGCATAGAGAAGTTTTCTGGCGATGCCCTGGCACAACAGGAGCCTGATGCTTCCAGCTTTCCGAACGGCGGTATCCGCAGCACATTTGAAGCTCGCGGCTATACAGCATGGGATCCTTCGTCTCCCGCCTTTATCATGGGCAAAACCCTTTGTATCCCAACTGTATTCGTTTCCTATACAGGTGAGGCTTTAGATAACAAAGCTCCCCTGTTAAAAGCATTAAGCGCTTTAGATAAGGCAGCCGTTTCAGTTGCACAATATTTCGATAAAGGCATTGAGAAAGTGAACGCGTCGTTAGGGATCGAGCAGGAATACTTCCTTGTGGATCTTGCTTTATTTAACGCTCGCCCCGACCTTTATCTTACAGGAAGAGCTTTATTCGGACATATGTCCGCTAAAAATCAGCAGCTTGAAGATCACTACTTCGGATCAATTCCTGAACGTGTGCTGGCCTTTATGCAGGATGTCGAAATTGAATCCCTCAAACTCGGTATTCCATTAAAAACCCGTCACAATGAGGTAGCTCCTTCGCAGTTTGAGTGCGCTCCAATTTATGAAGAAATCAACCTGGCAATCGACCACAACCAGTTGCTGATGGATCTGATGGACAAGATCGCCCGTCGTCATAACTTTAAGGTTCTTCTTCACGAAAAACCTTTTGCTGGAATCAATGGCTCAGGGAAACACAATAACTGGTCGCTTATTACCAATACAGGTAAGAATTTGCTGGCACCTGGCAAAACGCCTAAGAACAACCTGATGTTCCTTACATTCTTTGTGAACACCATTAAGGCTGTTTATGAGCATGCCGATCTTCTCCGCGCATCTATTGCTTCGGTGAGTAACGATCACCGCCTCGGAGCGAACGAAGCGCCGCCTGCCATCATCTCTATTTTCCTTGGTACTCAGCTAAATGATGTACTCGACGAAATTGAGACTTCACGTGTTACCAGCAAGATGAAGCAAGAGCCTTCTTTATGGACTAATATCCCGAAGATTCCTCAGATACTTCTGGACAATACCGACCGCAACCGTACTTCTCCTTTTGCATTTACAGGTAATAAATTCGAACTGCGTGCTGTTGGTTCTTCAGCAAACTCTGCAGGCCCGATGACCGTGTTAAACATGATCGTTGCCGAGCAGCTTACCAGATTTAAAGTTGAGGTGGATAAACTCCTGAAAAAGGGGGAGAAAAAAGATGTGGCCTTGATGACTGTCATCAAAAAATACATCAAAGAATCCAAGTCGATTCGTTTTGAAGGAAACGGATACAGCGACGAATGGGCTGAAGAAGCTGAAAAAAGAGGTTTATCTAACATCAAGACCACTCCTAAAGCACTGGATGTACTGATCAGCGAGAAATCAGAAAAGCTTTTTGAAGAGACGGGAGTATTTACCAAACGCGAAGCACATGCACGCCACGAGATCCTGCTTGAAAATTACTTCAAGAAGTTACAGATCGAGGCTCGTGTGATGGGAGAACTGGTAAACAATGTTATCATCCCGGCTTCTGTTGCTTACCAGACCGAACTGATCGAAAACGTCAGAGGCTTAAAAGAAATCGGATTGGAAGAGGATTCGTATGCAGCGCAGGTTGAAATTATTACAAAACTTTCCGCTCATATCAACTTCATACGCACCAATGTGCTTAAAATGGTTGACGAACGCAAAAAAGCAAATATCATTGAAGACGCACGCGAAAAAGCAATCGCTTACGACGAAAATGTTAAATCATATTTTGAGCCTATACGTTACCATGTTGATAAGCTCGAACGCTTAGTTGCTGACGATAAATGGCCTCTTCCTAAATTCAGGGAATTACTGTTTATCAAATAACTGGCTTCGCCAGTTATTTGATAGCAATTAGCTATCAGCAGTCAGCCATTAGCTCCTTACAAGCTTTATAAAATAGCTGATTGCTGATTGCCAATCGCTGTCAGCTAAAAGCTGACAGCGATTTATTACCTTTGCCCTCAATGTCAGATCTCAAATACAACCAACGGGGCGTTTCTGCAGGAAAAGAAGACGTCCACAATGCCATAAAGAACATAGATAAAGGCATTTTCCCAAAAGCTTTTTGTAAGATAATTCCCGACATTTTAGGAGGGGACAGTGAATGGTGTAATATCATGCATGCTGACGGTGCAGGGACCAAATCATCGCTGGCTTATGTTTACTGGAAGGAAACCGGCGACATCTCTGTATGGAAAGGCATTGCACAGGACGCCATCATCATGAACCTCGACGACCTGCTTTGTGTGGGTGCGACAGACCATATCTTGCTATCGTCGACTATCGGGCGTAATAAAAACCTGATACCGGGCGAAGTTATTGCAACAGTTATTAACGGCACGCAAGACATTCTCGCCGAACTGCGCGACATGGGAATCGGAATTTACTCTACTGGAGGCGAAACTGCCGATGTTGGCGATCTGGTACGAACAATTATTGTAGACTCAACCGTTACCTGCAGAATTAAGAAAGAAGACGTTATTTCGAACGACAGGATAAAGACAGGCGACGTTGTAGTGGGACTTTCATCCTCGGGGAAGGCATCTTACGAAAAGGAATATAATGGCGGTATGGGCTCAAATGGCTTAACGTCTGCACGTCATGATGTGTTTCATAAATATGTGGCAGAGAAATACCCTGAAAGCTACGATCCGGCGGTTCCTTATGAGCTTGTTTTCGCCGGAGGTAAAAAACTCACAGACGAAATAGTGATTTCACAAAGAGAAACCCTGAGCGCCGGAAAACTGGTACTCTCCCCTACCCGCACCTACGCTCCTGTGATAAAGAAAATGCTTGAACAGTTCAGGCCGCAAATACATGGAATGGTCCATTGCAGCGGGGGCGCACAAACCAAAGTGCTGCATTTTATAGAAAACCTTCATGTGATTAAAGATAACTTATTTCCCGTTCCTCCTCTGTTTGAACTCATTCAGAAAGAATCAGGAACCAGCTGGGAAGAAATGTACAAGGTCTTTAATATGGGGCACCGCATGGAGCTGTATGTTCCGGAAGGTATTGCCCATGAT
>DALYUO010000080.1:1605-7103 GCA_031981225.1 Pararcticibacter sp. | reverse complement strand
GCTATTTCGGAAAGCTTTAATATAGAAGCACGCATAGTAGGAAGGGTTGAAGAATCTGATCGCAAAAGAGTTACTATTCGCTCTGAATTCGGAGAATTTACATACGAGTAAAAGCCGCTGCTATGCCACAGCACTCTCAATCTGTTACATTCACTGCCAGCCTCAGTCCTGTCGAGGGACCGATGATCCATCATGTGATCATTGTTCCTCATGAAGTCTCGGCAAATTTCAGAAAAGAAAAGGGGGCTGTACGCATTTTATGTTCGGTAGAAGGAAAGGAAGAGTTTCCCTGTGCCCTGAATCCGAGGGCCGAAGAATACGTAATCATGGCGAGTAAACAGCTTATTCGCAAGCACCGGCTAAAAGAAGGAGTTCCTTTCTCTGTTTCTATCCGTCCCGACCTGAACGATGGGCTGGAACTTCCTGAAGAATTTATGGAAGTATTAAACCAGGATGACTATGCAAAACAATGCTTTGAAGCCCTTCTTCCCGGCCTTAAGAGAAGCTTGCTTTACTACATCCGTTCCGCAAAAAGCACAGATACCCGTATCAAAAGGTCGCTTCAGATTGCTGAAAAGGTAAAAACAGGACAATTGTACTCGCAGAAAAATAAAGACTAAAGCCACTGCGATTGTTACCTTTGCAGAAAATAATCTTGTATATCACAGAAATCAATGGAATCCAATAGAGTCAATGGATTCCTGTAGAATAATCCAATACGAATAATGATAGAAATCGGAAAATATAACGATCTTGAAATAACAGCAAAAACACAGGAAGGATACATTCTCTCCGACGGAGACAGGGACATTTTACTCCCTCTTAACCATGTCCCTAAGGACGTATCTATCGGCGATAACCTTTTCGTTTTTGTGTTCCTTAATAAAGAAGGCCGCCTTGTTGCTACCACGCAAAAACCGTATGCCTGCGTTGGCGACTTCGCGTACCTGAAGGTGATTGACGAAAACAGGGATGGCGCTTTTATGGATCTGGGAATCGATAAAGATATTTTTGTGCCTAACCGTGAGCAGAAACGGAAAATGGCGAAAGGTGAAAGCTATGTCGTTTATATTTATCTGGACGAGAGTACGAACCGCATGCTTGCATCATCACGACTGTCGGCATTTGTTGAAGAGGAAGATATCGAGCTGGACGAGAAAGAGGAAGTCAGCCTGTTAATAACCGAAGCGACCGACCTGGGTTACAACGCCATTATAAACAATAAATACATCGGACTGCTGTATCAAAATGAGCTCTTTTCCTACATCCATCCCGGCGATGTAAGAAAGGGATGGGTAAAGAGGTTCAGGGTAGATGGCAAGATCGACCTGAGCTTGCAGCCTCTAGGTTACGAGCATATTCTCGACTTAAAAGGCACTCTTTTCGAGGAGATAAAGAATAGTAACGGCGTGATCCCTTTAGGCGACAAAAGTTCGCCGGAGGACATCTATAAACGATTCCAAATAAGCAAAGGTGCGTTTAAAAAGGCTATCGGTGCTTTGTATAAAGAGCGGAAGGTGGTGGTGTCTGATTACGAGGTTCGACTGTCGGACGCTGAAGCAGATACAGATTCATAGCATTGTCATTCGGTAACATATAAAAAGAAAAACCTGCAGCCCCTAATCCGGAACTGCAGGTTTTTTCTTTTGAGAGTATGTCCTCTTATCTCTTAACCGCCTTTTTAGGCGTTGTTTTCGGAATATCTCTACGAATGTCCAGTTCTGCAATGATGTTTTTTGCACCGCCAAGTACATCAATACACCACAATACATAGCGGGTATCCACGCATATGGTGCGTTTGTACTGCTTATCGAAGGCAATATCACCCGACATCGCTTCCCAGTTACCATCAAAAGCGAGGCCTATCAGTTCGCCGTTTCCGTTAATAACAGGCGATCCGGAATTACCTCCTGTAATGTCGTTGTTGCTGATGAAGTTAACCACAAGCGTTCCGTTCTGTCCATACTGACCGAAATTTCTGGTGTTATACGCATCAATAAAGCTCTGAGGTAAGTCAAACTCAGAATCACCCGGCACATACTTCTGCATTACACCGTCTATAGTGGTCACAATGTTATAAGATATACCATCTTTCGGACTGTAGTTCTGAACATTCCCATAGGAGACGCGCATCGTTGAGTTTGCATCAGGATACATCACTTTGTCCTTGTTCTTTTCAAGCAGCGCCTTAAGATACAGGTTGTCCAGCTTAGCCTTCGTTGTTTCAAAATCAGCTACAGAAGAGCCCATATTGATCCTGATGAAATCGGCTGGAACAAGATTTACAGCATACTGATATCCCGGATCAGCGGTAATATCATTAATTGTGATGTTACGGCTCATAAAAGCTTTAAGCTTTTCAGGACGAATAAGTTCTGAGTTATTCCACAGGTGATCGGCGTACTTCTTAAATGTTTCCTCCGGATTACCCTGCCAGTTATCCTGTGCAATAGCGGTGTAGAACTTAGGATGCTGACTTTTAGGAATGTCGTTATAAAAAGCAGCATGAATGCTTACAAAGATCTTTTTATCGGCATTATCATTATATGTTTCTTCATATTCAGGCAATGCAGCAGCAAGTCTGCTTTTCGCTTCCTGGAATTCCTTCTCTCCTTTTTTGGCAGCAACTACTAAACCAGCCAGCTGTCTTACCCATGCTGTGGCAAGGAATCCTTCGTTTATATAAGTGCGCTCAACAGCAAAAGGCTCGTAAGCGGCGTAAGCCGCCTGATACTGACTGGCAAGCTGTGCATATTCAGGCCTTGCAGCTGCCCACTTTGTAAATTCTGCTTCCTGCTTTTGCTTTTGTTCGTAGATCTTCAGACGTTTGAGCTGTTCTGTCTGACCTATGAAATATTTCCAGTAGTTAGCTATATTGGCGTATTTAGAGGAAAGCTTTAATCTCGTAGCTACGTCTTTGTCCATCTCCTCCTTCCAGGCTTTCAGGCGAATATCACGCAGTTTTACTATCGTAGGTGAAACTTTGTCGGTAGCCAGCTTTACCCCATATGAAGTAAGGAACCTGTCGGTCCGGCCAGGGAATCCGTACACCATCGAGAAATCACCGTTCTTCATGCCCTTAATAGAAACAGGAAGGAATTTCTTTGGAGTATAAGGCTTGTTGCTGGCAGAATAAGCTGCAGGTTTATTATCTGTTCCGGCATATACTCTGAATACAGAGAAGTCGCCTGTGTGACGTGGCCAGACCCAGTTGTCTGTATCGCCGCCGTACTTGCCTATCGACTGTGGAGGCGTGCCTACCAAACGAACGTCGGTGAACTTTTCGAAGATATAAAGGAAATACTGGTTGCCTTTATAGAAATCTCTTACAAAGCCATCGTATTTGGTGCCCTTAACAGCTTCAGCTGCTATCTGCGCTCCAACTTCTTCAATCTTTGCGGCTTTCTGATCTTCAGGAAGGCCTTCAACGGCAGCTTTTACTTTTGCGGTAACATCCTGCATCCTCACCAGGAAATTTACAAAAAGGCCGGGGATCGGCTTTTCCTCTGAGAATGACTTCGCCCAGAACCCATTGTCGAGAATGTTGTCCTGAGGAGTAGAGTTAGATGCGATAGCATCGTAACCGCAATGGTGATTTGTAAAGATCAAACCGTTCTTAGAAACAATTTCACCTGTACAAAAACCGCCAAATGACACAATAGCATCCTTGAGGCTCGCTTTGTTGATGCTGTAAAGGTCTTCAGGTGTAAGCTTGAAGCCCTGCTTCTTCATTTGTTCATAATTCTTCCCGATGAGCATCGGGATCCACATTCCTTCGTCAGCTTTGGCAATTGAACTGAAGAGTATCGCCAGGCTTAAAAAGAATACAATAAATACATTATTCCTTCTCATTATAAAATTGTTATCGGGAGCGAAATTACACAATGTTGCGGAATTTCCAGTGCCTGGCGGTTAGCAGTTGGCTATTAGCTTTGACCTTTAAACTTTCGGCTTTCTGCTTTAAGCGCTTTCAACTCACTTAGTATTATGCAGAAAGGGTTTGTTCGGGTCGGCTGGGAATGAAAGCATGTACTTTACGATCTTTTCGGCATCTTCCTTCTTCAGTTGAGGATGGGGTGTCATCTCACGCGATCCCCATAGCCCCTCGTTCGGTTTTACACCGATGATAACTTTATATGCAAGATGTGAGATATTCGCTTCAGAAGACTCGTATTCTGCCGCCAGCTGCCTGAATGAAGGGCCGATAATTGCGCTGCTCTCGGCATGACAGCCGCCGCAGTCTTCTCTCGCAAAGAGAGCCTTACCTTCTGCCAGATCCTTATTCCCGGTTTCCTCAGTTCCCGAAGAGGTTTTCTCTTTCGACCGGCCACAGGAAGTTATGACTACGAAAGCCACTAAAAATGGAGTCAGAAATCGCATAATCAAAGAATTAACTAGGTTCTAACAAAGTATAGCCAGCTTGGTTTTGGGGAAGCCGCTGGCGGCTATTGGCAGTTGGCAGTTGGGTATTGGCGATTGGCTATTAGCATTTCGCCTTTAACTTACAACTTATTACTCACAACCTACAACCCATTCCTTACAACTTATTACTTAAAACTTACTACTCAAAACTTATAACTTTAAACTTTCAACTTATATTTGGGGACTAATTGAATCATGCCCGATTATGTTAAAAGAGGAAAGACATACATACATCATCAAACAGATAAACCTTCACAATAAGGTACTTTCGTCTGATCTGAGTATAGAACTAAATGTTTCTGAGGATACTATCCGGAGAGACCTGAACGAGCTCGCAGAAAGCGGAAAAGTACTTAAGGTTTACGGAGGTGCGCTGTCTAAATCCTTTCATTATCCCTTTCAGCAAAACGATATTTACGCGCGGGAGTCGAAAAAGGAAATTGCGCGAAAGGTGATCGGCCTTATACAGCCCGGAATGGTGCTGCTGGCCGGCGGGGGTACTTCGTTAATCGAGCTGGCCAGGTTGATGCCCGAGAATTTGCATTGTACTGTATTCACGGTAAGTCCTCTCGTCGCCCTCGAACTCACCGAACGCTCGGGAGTGGATGTAATCCTGATCGGAGGCCATCTTTCGAAAAACTCGCACATCAATACCGGTGCGCTTACTATCAGCATTTTGGCGGATATTAAAGTAGATCTGTGTATCCTTGGAACGAACGGCCTTTCCCTCGAAGAAGGGGTAACCGATTCCGACTGGGAAGTCGTTCAGGTGAAAAAGGCGATGATTAAAGCCTCTCAGAAACTAGCTATGGTAAGTATCGCCGAGAAGCTGAATTCTGTTCAGAAAATGAAAGTCTGCGGCTTAAACGCAATTCATTACCTGATCACAGACCTCGACCCTGCTGATAAGATGCTGAAGGAATACTCAAAGACGTTGACTGTGTTATAAATCAAACGCATTCATCAAGCAAATACACGATCGACTCGTAGTTCTTTCCTACGGCGTCGGACAAGTTCATTTCGCAGGTTTTGGCTGTGGAGTAATATCCATCATATTCCTTCTGCTTCACTTCCTC
>DALYUO010000080.1:766-1595 GCA_031981225.1 Pararcticibacter sp. | reverse complement strand
GCTTCGGGAAGGGTTGCCGATTTGGTAAGCTCGGGGAACCAGAATCCTCTGTCGCCGGCCATACCGCAACAGCCCGCACTTAAGGGAACATCCACCTTATCGGCTAACTGGTGCGCTATCTTTAGGAATTTAGCTTCCAGTCCCATTTTCTGTAATGAACACACCGGGTGTAATACAATCTCCTTCTTCGTCCTTTTAACCGTGACAACGGGAAGAATATGATCCAGAATATAATCGATACTGTCAAGGATCTTAATCTGGTCGAATTTAAGCTTATTAGCCTCTGAGAGGGTCGGTCGGCAATGATGGAGGGTAAACGTACAGGAAGTAATATCGAGCACCACAGGGAGGCGCCCTTCATCTGTCCACTTCCAAAGTTTCTCTATGGTTTCATTGGCTGTATAAGAGAACGCTTTGTTAAATCCCTTGGATGAGAACAGTTGCCCGCAGCAGGCAGATTGAATATCATCAGGGATGACCAGTCCTGCCCCGGCTTTCTGAGCAACATCCAGAAAAGTGTCGATGATGCTCTTCTTATTATCCTGCGCTCCACCCATATTCCTCGAAATACAGGTTGGGAAATAGACGGCCCCAGTGGGATTACCGCTATTCTGCGAACGCTTTATTTGTCCGGCCAGTCCCGGTGAGGGCTTTAGCTGGTTACTCCATAAAGGGAAAAGAGGAACCACCCCTTTCATTCCTTTTGTAAGTTTCAAAAGGGAATTGTCGCCAAAGATCCTGTTTACTGCCATTCCTGCCTGGAGGCCGATTTTAACCGAAGAGGCTACGGTACCAAAGTTTTTTGCGATTGTTAAAGCAACATTATTCG
>DALYUO010000080.1:0-756 GCA_031981225.1 Pararcticibacter sp. | reverse complement strand
AAATCACTGTGATTTTCCTTTCTCAACCGCTTCACAAGCGTGCCGGTATTAATGTCAACCGGACAGGCAGTAGCGCAAAGTCCGTCGACCGCACAGGTATCCAAACCGTCATACTGATATTGATCCAGCAGTTCCTTATGCTCTCCCTTCTTTCCCTGACTTTTCAGCTTCAGAAGCTCACGTCTTACTACGATGCGCCTCCGCGGGGTAAGAGTAATATTCCTGCTGGGACACTTGTATTCACAGAAGCCGCATTCCATACACTTATCCACTTCTTCTTCCACCTGCTGAAGCTCCTTCAGATCGCGGATATGGGCTTTTTTATCTTCGTTTATGATCACACCGGGATTCAGCAGGTTCTCTGGATCAATACCCTTCTTCAGGCTCTTCATAATCTGGTACACCTCGGCCCCCCATTCCGTCTCTACAAAGGGCGCCATATTCCTGCCGGTGCCATGTTCTGCTTTCAGGGCTCCGTCGTATTTCTTAACTACCAGGTCGACCACTTCATTTAAAAAGCGGTCGTACCGTTCAATCTCCGATTCCGAATCAAAGGCCTGTGTTACCACAAAGTGGATATTACCGTCTTTGGCATGTCCAAAAATGATGGCATTCTGGTACCCGTGTTTTTTAAAGAGCTGTTGCAGATCGAGAATAGCATCTCCGAGCTGTTCGACAGGGAAAGCAATATCTTCGAGGATCACGGTGGTTCCGCTCCGTCTCACCGCGCCAACCGCGGGAAACATTCCTTTCCGG
>DALYUO010000079.1:19126-19426 GCA_031981225.1 Pararcticibacter sp. | reverse complement strand
TTGACTTTGTAGGAATTAACAGCTATGGATCAATTGTTTCGATAGCGGAGATGGCAGATAAATCTGCCTATAAGGGCGCGTTCATGGTGACCGAATGGGGGCCGACCGGTTTTTGGGAGGTGCCGAAGACGAGCTGGGGTGCTCCACTTGAGCAAAGCAGCGAAGAAAAAAGACAGGTATACGAGCAGCGGTATAACAACTACATTCTTGCCAACAAGCGTTGCCTGGGCTCCTTCGTCTTCTTGTGGGGGCAGAAACAGGAACGCACCCCCACCTGGTTCAGTATGTTTATAGAGAAAA
>DALYUO010000079.1:15033-19116 GCA_031981225.1 Pararcticibacter sp. | reverse complement strand
TTCCTCTTAAAGGCGAAAAAACGCCTATGGTTGAAGCCATGCAGCGTGTGTGGGCTCAAAAGGAACCTCCGCTGACGGCGCCGGTAGTCAAATCGATGAGCCTTAACCGGCAAGCTGCATCCGGCAATGTACGGGTGCGTGCCGGGGAAGCTATTGTGGCTGAAGTTGTGGCAACCGACCGCGAGCAAAAGAAATTCACTTATGTATGGGAAATCCTCAAGGAAGCCACGGTATTAGGTTTCGGAGGTTCTTATGAACCCCGGCCAGACAGATACGGCAACGTGATAACTACCGACCAGAACCGGGTAGAAACCGCTGTTAAGGAAGTCGGTAATTATCGGTTATTTGTCTACGTACTGGACAATACAGGCTTTGCATCCACGGTAAACATCCCTTTTCAGGTCTACTGATCGAGGCGTTTTCCGGTCATGCTTTGTTAAGCGACCGGAAAACGCTTTTTTATAATACTATTCTTACCGAACGCAATTCTACAGCCAGGATGACCCTGCATTACTCACTAGAAGCAGACGCACAACACTAAATCTCTGCTACTATCTGATTCAGTACAGACTTGCTCATTCCTTTAATACCACCATAATAATCATCAATGTACCCCCAGGTAAATTTTTTAGCAGATTTGAGCTTCCTGTTTGATATTGGTTGTTCTGTTTCCCGGGCAGTTACAGCACCTCTCTTGGTTTCACTGCCGTTGTTTATAATCCGGTAACTCACTACCAGTTCGTCATTGGACGGTTGAATAACCTCTTGCCCCTGCACCGAGTATCCGACGATGAAAATCAGTGCCATGCCCTTTTGTGTATATGTAAAAGATGAAGGGACTTTCTCTATAGAGATTTCCAAATGTTTACCCTTCAACTTATCTTTCAGTCCGATGCTTTCGGCGTAATTAAAAATGGCCGGCCTGATAACATTCACGGGAATGGTATGACCAAGGTTGCTTTCTATTGAATAGTTCCACTGCCAGTATAAGATTGCAGGGATAAATGAGTTTTTGATTTTCCTGGAATGAACAGCTGAATCGCTACCGGCCATCGCATCGGATTTTATTGTAAGGTAATCATTGGAATCCGGGGTGCTTTGAGCACTGATTACTCGTGTTTTCTCTTTTATAAAATTATTATACTTTTCAACGCTAAAACATCCTGAAAGGGCAGTAATAAGGAATAGGGAAATGACAATAGCAATAAGGGGCTTCATAATAAATTAAAACTGTAAAGATAGTAAGAATTCGCGCTCAAGGAAACGGTATTTATAGACTACTTTATGTAAACTTGCAGAAATCAAGTTTGTCTAGTTTGCACCATGTTTATGTTTGGCAAAACCCACAAGGGAATCCTTCCCGCTGCTGTTATTGTTTTATTGATTACTATAGCGAGTATATATTTACTAATCTCTTATCGTCCTGAGTCCCAGGCGGACATTGAAAAGCAACAGGAGGCGGATAATATTGGTAGTACTGAGAGGAAAATACCTTCACCCTCGGAAATCATAATGCTGCAGGACAGTACCCGTATCTACGTCTTGGACAAAGAAGGGCTAAACATCTCTACTGCATCGGAAAACAGGGTCGAGGTGACGATGGACGGGGATATGTTTTTTAACGTCGCTGAGCAACCCGGAAAGTTTACGGTCCGTACACGTCTGTTAACACTCTCGGTAACAGGAAAAGCAGCGTTCAGGGTAAGTGCCTATAGCAAAGACGACGGGGAAGAAGTGCAGACGCTATATGGACTTATAACAGCAGAAAAGAACTATAAATCAGACTTCCCCGCTCCTGAAACGCTGCAGAATAACAACTTGCTGATGATCAACCGCACCATCGATCTGATGGAAAAAGAAGAAAACCAGGATATGCTGGAGCTGGCTCAATGGAAGAAAAAAGCCGACGCATTGAAGATCAGCAGATACCTCCGCCCTTAAGATGAACCACCCCTCTTTAACTAATAATCGGAAGATATTTTCTTCTGTTATCGTAAATTATCCACAGGAGGACAGCCCAGATAATAAGAGCAATCGGCAATCCGTCTGGCGCTACAAAAATGTGTGTTAGCAATACCCCCACCATTACAGGAAATATAATCAACGCACCTAATGCCCGCGTTCGTTGAAACATGATCAGCAAGCCGCCTGCCACTTCGGCGATGGCAACTAAAGGCATTAACCAGGAAATCTCTAAAAGAGCGGCAGTGTCTTTAACTAATGGCTCGGGCAGATTTTCCGGTACCGGCATGTAGTTAAAGAACTTATTCAGGCCGCCGTTAATGAGCAGGAGTCCGAACAGGACGGACAACACTGTTAAAATTTTATCTTTCATCCAGGTTTTTGTTTAAAGTTAATAATAGTTCGTCCAGATTTCCAAGGGCCATCGTAAAGCCTTCTTTAAAGCCGAGCTCAATGATCTTTTCAAGATCGGCGAGACTATCATATTTCGCTGTAATAGTTACAAGGGTTTTATCGCCGGTCACGCTGAAAACATTCGTCCATATTGTTCTAGGCATATCCTGGTTCACGGATCCGTTTTCGTCGCAAAAGGCATCCAGCCCCGTAAAACTTTTCAGCCAGTCTATTTTATGATAGTCATTTTTACACCAATGTTTTTCGCTGGAGGGACTGATCATGGCATATAGCCACATTCCGCCTTCCTTAAAGTCCATAGATTTGGTCTCTGTCCTATAGGGCTTCGGCGCCCACCATTGATCGAGCAACTCAGGCTTGGTCCAGGCATTCCAAACCAAATCAAGGTTTGCAGCAAACTCTCTCTTTACATTTACCGTATTGCTGCCCTTGTCAACGGTAAATTCAAATAGCTGTACTGTTTTCATTTTTTCTCATTTTTAATAGTTAGTAATAAATTATCGAGCTGGCTGAAGCGGGTTTCCCAGATCTTCCTGAACTGCTCCAGCCATTTGTCTATTTCTTTCATTTTGTCTATTTCAAGCTGATAGTAAATCTCTCTTCCCTGCTGTTCGGCTTTTATCAATTCGCATTCCTGCAAAATCCGCAGATGTTTTGATACTGCCTGTCGTGTGGTGTCGAAGTGCTCGGCAATGGCATTCGGTGTCATAGCATGCATTGCAATAAGTGCAATAATAGCCCGTCTCGTGGGGTCTGCAACAGCCTGGAAAATATCTCTCCTCATCTTTATGTTAAGTATATGAAAACGATCAGTTGCAAATATAAGCGCAACCTTTCAGTTTCGCAAATTATCATTGAAGTTAAATATATTGAGAGCAGGCAAGACTGAACTGGCCGGGACAATAGACCGCAAGAGTTACCGAGCATTAACTTTTGCTTCACAGTACATTAATATAGCATGTGTTTATTTGTTGCGTATGATCAATAGCCTTGCAGATAACGATCTTTTGCTTTTATTAAGTGACAACAGCGACAGAAAGGCTTTCGAGGCACTGTACAGTAGATATGCTGATAAACTTTTATTCATAGCTGAGAAGCGTACCGGTAGTACCGAAGACGCATGTGATATTGTGCAGGAGTTATTTCTAACTGTATGGCAAAACCGGAAAACGATACAGATATCAGGAAGTTTTGAAGCTTACCTCGCAGTTTCAGTAAAATATATGACCTTGCGAAACCAAAAGAATCAAAGAAGACGTCCTCAAAGCGCCGATCATTTCCAGGAGGACTCCATGGTAACAGCGGAAACGCCGTATACGCGGTTACTGTTAAATGAGATACAGGTATTTTTGGCAAAGGAGATAGAGAATATGCCTGAAAAGATGCGCGAGGTTTACCTATACAGTAAATACGAAGAGCTTAGCGGGCCCGAAATAGCGGGCAAACTTTCCTTGTCGCCGCAAACAGTCCGCAACCAAATCAGCAAAGCCGGGCAACGTCTGAAAAAGAAATTCGAAGATTTCTTTTAATCCCATGGTACACCTCCCCTTCGTCTGTCACTATACAGAAAAGCAGGCAGGAAGTGAACGAAAAGCAACTTAAAGATATACTTTATAAATATAAAAAAGGACAGTGTACCAGGGAAGAGCTGGATATTTTTTTGGCCCTATCCTCGCACGATATTGTGGAAGCAGAGCCAAAGGAACC
>DALYUO010000079.1:12384-15023 GCA_031981225.1 Pararcticibacter sp. | reverse complement strand
AAGAAGTATGGCAGCGCATCAAACGCCAGCAACGATTGGTATTTGTGACAAGATATAGTGTGGCGGCGACCATCTTACTATTCCTTTCTTTCGGATTTTATTTGCTTTTCCAGGATCAGGAAAATGGGCGGACCGAGCCATTGTATACGAATATCAGCTCAAAACGGGGCGTGTTAAAAAAACTGGAACTGCCCGACGGGACAAGGGTAGTGCTAAACTCGGGAAGCAGACTACGTTACCCTCATGATTTTAACTCCGGGAAAAGGGAAGTTTATCTGGACGAGGGTGAAGCATTTTTCGAAGTGAGGCCTAATGCTAAAAAGCCATTCATTGTACATTCCAGACACCTTCGAACCCTTGTACTTGGCACCTCCTTTAACGTCAAAGCTTACTCCACGCTTAAAACAGAAGTGATAAGCGTAAGGACTGGACGGGTTGGTGTATCAGATGCAGCAAAACAGCTCGCGCCTCCGCTTTCGCGGGGCCAGCAACTGATGTATGATAAGGCGAGAAAAGATGCAAGGGTGATAAGTGTTGAGGATTCCGCCGTTTTCGGGTGGACCAATCAGGAGACGGAGCTTAAAGATGTGTCTTTTAGCGAATTAGTGTTCGCACTTGAGAACCGGTTTGATGTTGAATTTACCGTCCCAAAGAGAGATGTAAGCACCTTTCGCTACAATATACATCTGAAGAAAGACATCACCTTAGCCTCTGCAATAAATATACTGAAGTCAATAGATGGTTTAACGTATTCTTTAAAAGGAGATACCGTATGGGTTAAATAGAAAAATTAAAGCAGGCTCTCCCTTGCCGGGGATAAGCCTGCATAATAATGCAGATCTGGAAATTACATTATCAATTTATTGCGATAAAAATAGCATTCAGCAGTGCTAAAACAAAACAAATAATAGCACCCCGCTACATTGTCGCTCAAAATTTACATTCATGAAAAAAAGCTTTTTACTCTTTGCATTGTGCATACTGTTGATAGCACGGGCCTTTGCTTTAGCAGACGGCAGCCTTACACGAAAACTGGATTTCAGCACACGGTCGGAGACGCTCGACATCACTATTAGCCGGCTAAAGGCAACGGTTCCGGGATTAACGTTCAACTTCAGAACTGATGAGTTGAGAAAAATTAAATTGACTTCAAAAGAGTATAAAGATAAAACGGTAGGCGAAATTCTCAATGATCTGCTGAAGAACAGCGGATTTGAGTATGAAGAAAAATTCGGAACCATCATTATTTATAAGGTGCAGGCCAGCAAAGAAGTATCGTCGGCGCCTGCACAGCAGCAGTCGTTTGAAGGAACAATAAGCGATACGCAGGGGCCGATGGCCGGGGTAACGGTGAGAAATAAAACAACTGGCGCTGCTATGAGTACTGATATTCGCGGAACATTCAGAATTGCTGCGAAAGCGGGAGATCTTGTGTCATTTTCAATGCTGGGCTACAGAACTCAAGAGATAAAAGTGACCTCTTCAAGGCAAAATATCGTTATGCAAATAGCTGAAAACAGCCTCGATGAGGTGGTGGTTATTGGATACGGTACGATGAAGAAGAGCGACCTTTCGGCGGCTGCTTCTACTGTTCGCGATGTAGAGCAAAGCAAGAGTCGCCCTGTACTCAATGTTGCGAATATGATGCAGGGAAAAGTGCCCGGAATAACCGTAGTAAACCAGGGCGGTCATCCAAACGGTGCTCCTTCAATTACAATCAGAGGAGTCGGATCCCTGAGAGAAGATGTTTTGTTCGTAGTAGATGGAGTGCCGGGAGCGCCCTATAACCCTGCCGATGTGGAATCAGTCACCATATTAAAAGACGCCGCCTCGGCCGCTATTTACGGAGCGTTTTCAGGTTCTGCAGGCGTCGTTCTTATTACTACCAAACAGGCCGGAAAGGGAGAACCGGGAGTGCAATATGAAGCTTTTACAGGCGCTAAAACTGCCTGGCGGCTTCCGCAGTCGCTTACCGCCGAAGAAGAAGCAAGAGTTTCTAACCTTGCCTATACAAATGCCGGAAAAACGCCTCTCGACGGATGGGACGTTAGTAAGAACCCATACGCTCAGGTTACCCGTACCGACTGGATCGACGAGATCTTTCGTACGGGAATCATGCAAAGGCATAACATTAGTATTAATGCCGGAACGGATAAGTTTGCCACTCTTTTACAGGGGCGTTACGAAAAGGATGAAGGTACGCTGCTGAATACGTATAATAAAAACTTGTCATTAAGGTTGAACGCGAACTACAAGTTGACGGATAAACTAAAATTAAGACAGGAACTCTTTTATAATAATAACGACAACCGGGGTACTTCCACAAGCAGCGGTTATAGCGGCTCTATCGTATCGGCCATATATATGCCTCGTTCTGCTACCGTTTATTATGAAGACGGAACGTTCGGCGGTGTCGGACCGAGAGATTCAAAATATCTCGGAATACACGGCGACGCTATCAATCCTGTAGCTACGTTGCTGAGAAATGATGCTTACAACCGGACCAACGACCTCCAGTCGGTTACTGAGCTGTCCTATTCAGATATTGTTCCCGGACTGAGTTACTTAACGCGGTTCTCTTACAGACAATGGAATGTTCTGTTTAAAAATTTCGAGCCTAAACGTATCGAGCCGGGCAA
>DALYUO010000079.1:11418-12374 GCA_031981225.1 Pararcticibacter sp. | reverse complement strand
AACGACCAGAACTCACTGAGCAACAGCACCGACAGGAATTATCATGGTATATGGGAAAACACGGTAAACTATAACCGCAGCTTCGGGAGGCATAGTTTAGGCGCAATGGCGTCGATTACTTTGCAGGAAGAAGGAGGCCGCGGATTCAGTGCAAGTGCAAGAGGCTTTGAGCGGGAAGATCCCTGGGCCAGGTTCTTTATAAACGCCTCCGTGTTCGATCAGGACAGGCCTACTGATTATGAGTTTAAAGACCGGAACGCCTCGTATGTAACACGGCTTTCCTACAGCTGGGCCAACCGCTATTTTGTAACTGGTAGTTATCGCTATGATATAGCAGGGCGCCTGCCTGCACAATACAGGGGAACAGGACTTCCGGGGGTTACCGCTGCCTGGAAGCTTAGCTCAGAACCTTTCTTTAATGTAAAAGCGATCGACCTGCTAAAATTCAGGGCAAGCTGGGGGCGGATCGGCAATTTAGGAACCATTTCCCGTTATTACGGCTATGCTAAGCTATCGTCAAATACAACTTACCAGATAGGGAATCAGGCTCCCATTTCAAACGCACTGTATATAGATAACCTTTTTAATCCCACTCTTACATGGGAATCATCCGAACAGACTGACATTGGTATGGACCTGAGCCTGATGAAAGAAAAATTAACGATTACAGCAGACTACTTCAACAAGCTTACCTTTGACCTGATCAAAGACCAGGACACCGGCTGGCCTAATACCTTCGGATTGGGAGCTCCTACCATTAATCAGGGAGAGATTAGAAATAAGGGATTCGAGTTTTCGGCGAACTGGAACGCGAAAGCCGGAGAACTGACGTATAATGTTGGAGCCAATTTTGCCGCTATTAAAAACAGAGTGGAATATATAGATGATAATCCTAACTCTGTTTGGCCACACGGAGACGCATGGAGAGGCATACTGGTTCCTTTTCGTTCGAAGGT
>DALYUO010000079.1:8304-11408 GCA_031981225.1 Pararcticibacter sp. | reverse complement strand
GAGCCATATTACTCTTACTGGCTTATTAGGAACGGCGGCATTTTCCAGAGTGATGAAGCAGCAGCAGCTTATGTTGGGTCAAACGGTCAGAGGATCCAGCCAAATGCTAAAGCGGGCGACCTGAAATTTATCGACCAGAACAATGACGGTAAAATTGACGATCTGGACCGGGTGTATATGGGCAGTGCAATGCCTAAGTTCACCTATGGCTTTACAGCAAATGCCAGTTGGAAGAACTTCGATTTAAGTCTCTTCTTCCAGGGCGTGGCAGGTGTTAAGTTATTTCATGCTTTCAAACAATCCACTCTGAACGGAGGCGAGCAGGGCTATAACCGCTGGAACAAGATCCTTGATGCATGGTCTGAAACCAACAGGGATTCGGATATCCCGAGGATCAATATTGACGACCCTAACCGTAATTTCTCCACTTCATCCGACTGGTACCTCGAAAAAGGCGATTACCTGCGACTGAAGAATGCCATGATTGGATATACATTCAATAAGTTACCAGGCAAGATGAAACTGCGGGTGTTTATAAGCGGCGAGAACCTGCTGACCTTTACCGACTATACAGGTATGGACCCTGAAGTTGGTGGTCTTGGCCTGGATGGCGGACAGTATCCCGTTTCACGGATCTATTCAGCGGGAGTAAGACTTAGTTTGTAGTAAGAATCAAAATTTAGAATGAAGCCCGCAAATAACGATGATTTCGCTTGCAGGACTCGAATTAAAACGTAAACTATTGTTCCAATGAAGACAATTAAAAAATATGCTCTTTCCTTTCTGATGCTGACAGGATTGTTTAGCTCCTGCAAAGACTGGGTGGATACAAAACCAAATGGCGATATCACCACTGCTTATTTCTGGCAGAGTGAAGATGATGTAGATAAAGCCGTAGCATCGATGTACGTGCCCTTCAGATACGAGTCGACATTTGGCCGCGACCTTTTCGGCATGCAGAATGCCAGCGACGATCTGATCACCGGTCGTGTAAAAGCGGATTTCGACAATATCAAGAACTTCATCCCCACAGGCCGGGAAGGATATATGTCAAACGGCTGGAACGACTTATACTGGATGGTAAACAAAGCCAACCAGGTATTACAAGGCGTGCCAACTGCTACCAATGTTTCGGAGCAGGCAAAGAACCAGGCTTTAGGCGAAGCCTACTTTATTCGCGGTTTTGCGCATTTCTGGATTGCCTACCTTTGGGGACACAAGGACCAGGGAGTGCCTTTCGATGGTCCGGAGAACGCCGAATACGGTAAAAGAATACCTCCGCAGCTTCCTTCTGTTACCGACAACTATGCACAGATAGTTGAAGATCTTAAACGTGCGGCAGACCTTCTTCCCTTGTTTTCCAACTATGGAGATGCTGACAAAGGCAGAGCGCATAAAGCAGCTGCCTGGGGATATCTGGTAAAGACTTACGCCTACTGGGCTCAGTATGATCAGTCTAAATGGGCTTTAATACCGGATCTTGCAGATAAGATCAAAAACGAAGGAGGAAGAGCACTGATCACCGGGAAAGAAAATGGCAGGGAAAATTATCGTGCGGTATTCAAAGTTGAAAACAACTGGAGTACTGAGTATATTTGGTCGGTAACTTCAGGCATTCAGGGCGGCTCGGAATTCCCCGGTGTGATATTAGAGAATAAAGGCTGGGGTATATATAATGGGTGGGGATACTTCACCCCTACTGAAGAATTGTATGACGAATACGAGCCGAACGACCCAAGAAGAGGGGTAACGATTCTTTCCTTTGGAGATAAATTTACTTTCTTTGGAAAAGAGCGGGAATACTTCTCTACAAATAGCATGTCGGGATTTCAGATAGGGAAATATATGGAACCATATACATATGGCACAGACGAAAAGCCAGGAACTAATTCAATGATCAATCAAAACGGAGACTATCCTACAACCCGCCTGAATCTGCCGTTAATGCGGTATGCCGAGATCTTACTTTTTAAAGCTGAAGCCTTAATCCGGCAGGGAAAGAATTCAGAGGCAGCAGCGCCCCTGAATGAGATAAGACAAAGAGTTGGTTTAGGAACAATTGCTAACCCGACAATGGCCGACTTAAAGCACGAACGCCGCGTTGAGCTGGCCTGCGAATGGACCGACCGCCTCGCGGATCTGAAAAGATGGGGGGATTTTGATAAGATCAGGGCACCACTTCACGGCCGCGACTACGTAAATAAGACAGACCCGCATTCATCCTTTACGGTTAAGCAGGTATGGCCGGCACGTAACTTTGATCCTAACAAACATATGGCCTGGCCGATGAATCCTGATGAAATTTCGCGCAGCGGAGGGATTTATAAACAAACGCCGGGCTGGTAAAACAAGTTCAGTAATGAAGAAACACTTTTTGATGTATTCTTTCCTTTTACTTGCCGGAGCCTCTGTGGCCCGGCAAGTGCAGGAAAAGCCCCGCTCGCTCGAACAGCTGATGTTCGGAGGAAAAAAACTTGAGCAGCAGCAGACACTTCGCGGTCATAGTCACAACGACTACAAGCAAAACATTCCCTTTCTCAGGGCTTACTATGCAGGAATGGAATCCATCGAGGCCGACGTGTTTTTACAAAACGGGAAACTCATGGTAGCCCACGAGCTAAAGGAAATCATTCCCGGATATACGCTCGACTCTTTATACCTGAAACGGGCTGCTTCCCTGTTCCGCAAAAACGGAGGGTATCCATTTGCCAACAAGCGCAAAAAGTTACAGATCGTAATAGACATCAAAGAGAAGCACCAGCAGGTTATCCCGGCATTACTTCGCCTGCTCAAACCCTATAAAGACGTGTTTGACTCCGTAGTTAACCCTAACGCAATACGTATTGTGTTAAGCGGCGATATGCCTCTCCCCTCGCACTTCGTCGACTATCCTGCTTTTATCTTTTACGACGGAAGGCCCTACATTCAATACACCGAAGATCAGCTGGCAAGAGTGGCTATGATAAGCGATAATATCAAAGAATATACCGACTGGAATGGAAAGGGAACGCCGTTTCCAGAGCATAAGGCAAAGTTGATCAAGGTAATAGAGCAAGCCCACCGCTGGAAAAAACCCTTTCGTTTTTGGGGAACACACGACAGTC
>DALYUO010000079.1:254-8257 GCA_031981225.1 Pararcticibacter sp. | reverse complement strand
GAACTTCACAAGATGGGTGCCGATATCATAAATACGGACCAGCCGGAAGCGTTGAGCAACTATGCTAAAAAATTGCCTTTTACTACCTATTCCCTTGATAAACCACTACCTGTATATAAGCCTTCTTACAAGAGTGACCGGTCTGCGGGCAAAGTAAAAAACATCATTCTATTAATTGGTGATGGAATGGGACTTGCGCATATTAAAGCCGGACTGTCCGCCAACCACGGCGGCTTAAATATTGCTAACTTTAAGAGCGTGGGATTATCCCGTACTGAGGCGGCAAATGCAGGGAACACTGATTCGGGGGCCGGAGGTTCGGCTATAGCAACCGGACATAAAGCAAATAACGCTACGATCGGTTTAGACTCTGCAGGAAAGGCTGTACTGAAGATTCCGGATATATTAGCGCGCGAAGGGAAAGTAAGTGGAATATTAAGCACAGGAGACGTCACCGACGCAACGCCGGCCGTTTTTTATGCATCACAACCTGACCGGTCATGGTCGGAGAAAATATCACTTGATCTTTTAAACAGCAATGTGAATATACTGGCGGGAAGTATTCCGGCCCCCTATCGCAATCTAAAAAAAAGAGGTGAATACGCAAAGAAGTTGTCGGATAAGGGATACGAAACAAGCTATGCGCTATCTGATTTTCTATCTTCAGAAAAAAAGAAACAGGTATTGCTATTGCCCGATTCTGTAATGCGACCGGTGAAAGAAGGCCGAAAAGATGTTCTTAGTGTATTACTAAAAAAAACACTGTCGTTGCTGAAGGATAACGAAAAGGGATTTTTTGTCATGGCCGAGGGAGCTCAAATAGATTATGGAGGCCATGCTAATGATTTACCTTACGTGGTTACAGAAATGATCGATTTTGATCAGGCAGTGGGTGAAGCCCTGCGATTTGCAGATGAAGACGGCGAAACCCTGGTGATCGTTACTGCCGACCATGAGACCGGAGGGCTGTCACTGCTTGACGTTGATGAAAAAACCGGCTACGTAAGCGGCGCCTTTAGCACAAACGACCATACGAACATCATGGTTCCTGTTTTTGCCTATGGCCCTCGTTCAGATCTTTTCTGCGGCATGTATCAAAACACAGAAATTTTTGATAAGATAATTGAACTAATGTCTGCGGTCCGTCAGACGCAAGCGAAAAAGTAAATCTTTACTTAATTTGCTATAACAACAAAGAAGCCTCACCATTTAATGGCAGAGGCTTCTTTATTTGTGAGAGCAATTATCGTTTTGTTGCTTTTAATTAAAACAAGGTGAATTCTACTCTTCTGTTTTGCTGACGTCCTTCGGCAGTTTTGTTAGAGGCAATTGGCTGATTTGGACCATATCCCGTTGCTTCAATGCGTGATGGATTGGCGCCCTGCGAAACCAGATAAGACTTCACGGCTTCAGCTCTGTCTTTAGATAAACGTAAGTTAAGAGCCATTGAACCTGTATTATCCGTATGACCAGCTAGTTTTAAACTAAAGTTTTTTTCTACCAATAATCCGGCAACGCGGTTTAATGTTTCGTAAGACTTCGCTTTTATAGTTGACTTACCCAAATCAAATTCCAGGTTTTTTATCGCTTCGCCAACAACGCGTCGGTCTTCTTCAGTAATTATGATCTGTTGTGGAACAGGTGTTTTTAAGGGGCATCCTGCGCCATCAATAACCGTATTAGCGGGAGTTCCGGGACATTTGTCGAATTTATTAGCTACGCCATCTGCATCATCATCACCCAAATCCCTGGCATATTGTTCCTGATCTCTAAGCCTGTTTTGTTCGGATGTTGACAGCGCTTTCCTTAGCTCTGCACTTTCTGCAGCGGTCTCTTCACGGATCGCCGCAATTGCACTATAGTTAGATAACTGTGATGTACCTTTTTTACCCAGTGCGATCTCGATACCTGCGTGGGCATAAGAGAAGCGATCGTTTGAAGAACCGTTTAAGCCATCAAAGTCGGTAGCTTTCACAAAACTCACTTTATAACCTAAATCAATGTTCACTCCTTTTGACACCCCTAATTTGAAACCAGCTCCAACGGGAATAAACCAATTTTCTTTATACCCGGTGTTGCCTTCACCTGATGTGCTATACACACTTGCATTAGACGACATGTAACCAGCTCCAGCTGTAACGTAAGGAGACAAGAAACTTCTTTTTTGATTTAAGCTCAAGTTTGCGATGGTAAAGTTACCACTTAAAGAGCCCGCCCAGTCAATGCGGGTGTTGAAACCACTGTTATCTTGTGCTGCCGGATCGGCTGCAAGCATGTTTGCCCTCTTTCCTTTTACTTTACCAGCAAGAAAGTCTGCCTGAATACCAAATCCCGGAAGGATCTGCTTTTTGACGTAGGCTCCGTAACCCCAGCTTTCCTGCGGAGTTCTAAAATCACCGTTTGACTGGCTGTTAAAAGGAGTATAGTGTGTTAACATCCCAGTATTTAAACCTATTGACCATGTGCGGAAAGCTCGTTTATCAAAACGCTTAGTCGTATCAGCGCTATTGTCCTGCGCAAATAATGAAGATGATAGTCCTATTAAGGAGAGTATCATTGTCGATTTCGTAATTTTAAAATGCATAATTCTTTTAAATCTAACTTGCCTGCTGTTGCAGACTAACAGTTATAGCCACAAACCCTGCCAGAATCAATAGAAAATAAAACTATTCCTTAATGCGTTTACAATCAATAGTTTATTTTTTTAACTATTTGTCAATAAACTCAAAATATCGGTGCAATATTCTCTATGTGTACTATTAACAGTATGATTAATGATTCTTATTATCATTATAATTTTCTCTAAACACTCCCAGCGGCATAATACTCGTGAAAGCCAATATAATTATCTAATAAACAGACACTTAACACCTTATTTAAAATTATTCTTAATAATATTCTCACTGGAAGAAAATTATTGTATAATTGCGTAATTTTTAATCAGTCTAAATAACGATGCTAAAACGCCTTACTACTTCACTTTTTTGCCTCTTAATTTTCAAATCAGTACTTGGTCAACAGGATATTGTGCTCAAAGGATCTGTAAAAGACCTTGATCATCTGCCATTACCGGGCGCTACTATTACTGTAGAAGGTACTAATTACAGTACAACCACAGACAGGGATGGACAATATCAATTAAAAGTCAAGCCGGGCAGTTACAAACTTATCTTCTCTTTCATCGGCTTTAACACTACCATCAAAAATATCAGTACAAGCAGCAGTAATCTAAGTGAGCTCAATGTACGCATGCAGCCCTCCTTATCTTCCCTGCAACAGGTAGAGGTTATGGGGCGTAAAGAACAGAGCTATAAAACCACGCGGTCCTTCATTGGGAAGGCAGAAACAGACATTAAAGATATTCCGCAGTCCGTCTCTTATGCCAGTAAGGAATTCATCGCCGACAGGGGATTGATGCGCGTGGGGGACATCGTGAGAAACTTAAGTGGTGTTACACAAGCCAGTTTCTATGATGACCTTACAATAAGGGGATTCAGAGTAAACGGACAGACAAATACTCAGCTGATTAACGGACTGCGAACCAGTACAGGCTTCTGGAAACAACCTCTGGCAAACTATCTGGAGCGCGTAGAGGTTTTAAAAGGTCCCTCCTCGGCATTATTTGGTAACGCCAGTCCGGGAGGAGTGGTAAACCGGGTAACTAAAAAGCCACTGGACGAGACCCGCAGGTCGGTGAACTTTTCTTTAGGAAGTTTCAATACCTTCCGTGGCCTGGCAGATTTCACAGGACCGGCCAGTAAAGACAGTTCCCTGCTTTATCGTCTGAACCTTGGTTACGAAAATGCCGGTTCTTTTCGCGATCTTATGTTTGATAAAAATATCGTTATTGCCCCTTCTTTAACTTTTCTGCCTACAGACAAAACAAGTATCAACTTTGACCTGGTTTATAATGACTCTAAAAGCAGGCTGGATCGCGGGCAAACTTTATTTGGCAGTTCAGAACTAAATTCTACGCCACAATCTTTATCGCTCAATACGGCTAATGATTATATGAACGAGCTTACATATAATGTAACGATTTCCATTAATCACAAGATTACAGATATCCTGAGTTTAAATGCTGCTTATATTAAAACAGGATACGAGGAAGACCTTTACGAGCACCGTACGTCAGGCACTTATGGGGTAGACAAAAACGGGGTGGTCATGGAGAATATGGCCGGTATGATGATTATCTCCAGGAAGCGGAAACGTTACATTGACAACATGTCGGGGTACCTAAATTACAAACCGCAAACTGGGGTGATAAAACATAATATTGTTGTAGGATACGATTTTGGCAGTGAGAAACTACCGGTGGGAAGCTCACAAATGACAGCCGGAGGATACCTTAACAAAACGAGGGATTCTGTTATTACGCGTTATGTTGCTAAAGACAGCCTTAAATACGCACGCGATAAAAACGGAGCTCCTATTCCGAATGTTCCGCATTTCAACCTTTCCGACCCGCTTGGTTCACAGAAGATGATAGACGACAGCAAATCCGTTTTTACTAAGGGAGATGTAGCACCTACTTATTATTATCTGAATGCCGGGTATGTGCAAAATCAGTTTACTATTGGAAAACTACAGGCGTTGTTAGGGATCAGATATGAGTATTATACTGATTTTGCGAATTACAAGCTAACCAATGAAAAGAAAACACATTCAGAAGCGTGGTTGCCACGATTAGGGCTGGTATATAGCATTACACCAAACATCAATTTGTATGGGAGCTATGTAGAAGGTTACAATCCGCAAACTGCGGCTACCATTGCCAACCCGGAAGCGGGCGGACCTTTTGACCCGTTGAAAAGTAATATGAAAGAGCTGGGTGCCAAAACGTCGTGGTTCCGTGATCTGCTTACCCTTACTGTAGCAGCCTATGAGATCCGTCAAACAGGAGCTCTATACAACATAACAGGCAGCAATGAGCTCAGACAAATCGGCGATGAGAAATCAAAAGGGGTCGAACTTGATGTTATCGGCCGGGTTCTGCCTAACTGGAGCGTCATGGGATCGTATTCTTATAGCGAAGCTATCATAGTTGAAAGCAGTAATCCTGGTGAAATAGGGTTGCAAAAGCCCAATGCGCCTAAAAACACAGCCAATTTTTGGTCGAGATACAATTTTACCAGCGGACTGTTAAAAGGTTTTGGTATAGGGGCAGGTTTCAATTATGTGGATAAAAGAAATTTAAACTACGATAGCTCACTTTCTCCTGAAAATCAGCTGACCATTCCGCAATTTACGCTTTTCAATGCTGCCGCTTATTATAATGTAGGGAAATTACAACTCCAGTTAAACGCAAGCAATATTGGAAACAAAAAACACTGGGTGGGGGGATATGACTATTTCCGCATTTTCCCGGGAACCCCGGAAAGTTACTTATTCTCTATCGGATATAGCTTTTAAAAATAACAGGACGATTAACACGGGGAAACATAGTAATGAAAAAGAGAAAGCCTGCAAAATCACGATTCAGAAAAATAATAGGCTGGCTGCATCTCTGGATAGGAATTATCACGGGTGTAGTGATATTTATTGTTTCTATAACCGGGTGTCTCTTCGTCTTTGAAGAAGAGCTGTTTGATATATTTCACTCCAAAATTACCCATGTAGCAGAAACAGGCCCACAAAAGCCTGTTTCTTTATTGATTGCCAATGCACAAAAAAAACTAGGAAAAGAAAAGCCGATAAAGACACTGGTATTAACAAATGGAGTAAACAAAAGCTTTGTTTTTGAAGCGTATGAAGCTAAAAAGCCTGATAAATGGGGACTTTCCTATTTCAGCCAGGTGGATTACATGAATCGTGTGTTTGTAAATCAGTATACCGGCGAAGTGCTGGGCATTGTAGATGTAAAATACGAATTCTTCAATATCGTGGAGCAACTGCACCGTCAGCTATTATTGGTTAAGCCGCTTGGCAGATTAATAGTAGGAATATGTATCCTGCTTTTTGTATTCATGCTCCTGAGCGGTATCGTTTTGTGGTGGCCTAAAAACTATAAACAATTTAAAAGGAGCATTAGAATAAAATGGAATTCAAAATGGAAACGTATCAATTATGACCTTCACAACAGCGTTGGCTTCTATGTGCTTCCTGCTGCCCTGCTGATTGCTGTGACTGGATTGGTTTGGTCGTTCTCCTGGTGGGAAAATGGCATTTACCAGATCATGGGAGGAAACGACAAGAAATTATTCCGCCGGGAACTTCCTGCACTGACGGGCACAGCAGATACAACATTAAACAAAACCGACGCAATCTATGCCAAATTGAGGAAGGCTGTTAAAAACGACTGGGAACATATTGTTCTTAATCTGCCGGATGAAAGCAATAAACAAGCTATGGCCTTTGTACATATCAGCAATAATAAAGATGGCTGGAAAGGAGCCAGTTACTTTTATTTCGATGGAAGAGATGGGCGTTTATTCGATACAATGCCGCATGAAAAAAAATCATTAGCTATGAAGTGGCGAAATTCAAATTATTACATCCACACAGGCGGCATCTACGGGTTGTGGACGAAAATCCTTGCCTTCATAGCCAGCTTGGTTTGTGCCAGCTTACCCATTACAGGTTTCCTCATCTGGTGGGGAAAACATAATAAGAAATATAAAAATTCTCGGGTCGCCACGACGCGATCATTAATTAAAAAAAGGCCGATGGTTCATATATTTTAAAAGCATTATTTTCTAGCGTGTCCTCTCTTATGACACGACTGCGCCTTTCTGCGCACCGTTGCTCATTTCTGCAGTCAAATAACACACCCCAAATAACAAGACCCGTAACCTTGTTCTATGGTTAAACTATATTCGCCAATAAAAAAGCTGGCTGCTCTGCCTTTCCGAACGATAGGTTTAAATATGTTCTAACGCCTACTCCACTTTTAAGCTCTCTACCGGCCTTGCGGATGCAGCCCTGAATGCCTGGAAACTAATGGTGAGTAATGCAATGACAATTACCGCCGTTCCCCCTGAAATCAACATCCACCAGTGTATGTGAATACGATAAGCGAATCCTTCAAGCCATTTGTTCATAGCATACCATGAAATCGGCAGTCCAATGGTGATTGAAACAAGTATCAATTTAATAAAATCGACAGATAACATTTTTATGATCCCGCTCACTGTAGCGCCCAAAACTTTACGTATACCGATCTCCCTTGTCCGTTGAAAAGCAGTAAGTGACGCTAATCCGAACAAGCCAAGGCAACTGATCACAATAGATATTAAAGTCGACAGGTTTATTAGTAAAGAAACGTTCTTTTCGTGCTTATACATTTCTTCGATGTTCTGATCGTAAAATTTATACCCAAAATAATCAGCCGGATAGAATTCGTTCCATTTTTTTCGAATGAGCTCAATAGTCTGCTGCCAGCTTTCAGAAGCGTCGCTATTCAGTTTGATATTGAAAGTGCCCAGTTCGGCTTTATTCATAAATAGAGCTGTTGGATCTATGCGATTATAAAACGTTTGGGAATGAAAATCTTTGATAACGCCCACTATTGTCAATTTACCATCCCCGTTCTCCATCATTTTTCCGAGAGCATCTTCCGGTGACTTAAATCCGAAGTGTTTCACAGCTGTTTCATTGATTACCAGTCCGCCTGCAATATCCGACTGACTAAGGTTCCTTCCGGCGATAAGTTTAATTCCATATAAACCGATATAACTGCTATCAACCTCCTTTCTGTAGAGCTGTCCGGTCGTTGTTTTACCCTTCGGGCCATTATAGGAAAACTGACTACTCGAATATCCGCCTTGCATTGGAGGATCTCCCAAAGATACCTTTACAACGCCGGGCACGTTCCTTATCTCATTTAGCAAAGAGAATTGTTTATTTTTATATTCTTCTTTCTGCCGAATGTTCCACGGAATATCTACAAGCACCACGGCATTTCGATTAAAACCGAGCTCTTTTCTCATCACAAAACGCATCTGGCTGGCTACAATAAGAGTAGCAATGATAAAAACCTGGGCGACTAAAAACTGAAAAAC
>DALYUO010000079.1:0-244 GCA_031981225.1 Pararcticibacter sp. | reverse complement strand
GAGATTTAACCTGCCCGTTAGCGGAATGGAAACACGCTTCCTTATAATCGCAAGAGGATCAACTTTAGAGACCAATGCGGCAGGATAGGCTCCGGCAATCAGTGGAAGGAAAACTGCCATGACCAGAAAAAAAGCTGCTCCCATCTTATAATTTATGTATTGCGGTACTTCATCTGGGATAATGTCTTTTAAAGCAATAAATATCATTCTGGAAAACGCGAACGACAATAGAAGCGAAAATATC
>DALYUO010000078.1:19123-19432 GCA_031981225.1 Pararcticibacter sp. | reverse complement strand
GAGACGGAAAGTGCAGTAGCTAAGCCGGGCTGTTTCAGACTACACTCTTTTTATACAGAATTAGTGCTGGAGGGGAAAGACCTGATGGCCTGGCGTATCGGCAATACCGGTTTTGAAATGCGCCTTTCATCGAAGATCGCCAGAAGTATTGAAACAAAAATGGTAGATATTACTGGTCGGCTCCTGTCAAAGGCAAAGCTGGGTATCGACGAAATTTCCAGTTTAGCCGTTCATCCTGGCGGCAGAAGGATCCTGGAAGTGTGCCATGAAAGCCTCGGGTTTCCCAAAGAGGCCATAGCAGATTCATTT
>DALYUO010000078.1:16723-19113 GCA_031981225.1 Pararcticibacter sp. | reverse complement strand
AACATGTCGTCTGCCTCTGTCCTGTTTGTTCTTGAAAATCTGTCACGACATTCAGTGTCAGGCGAAAAAACCCTGAGCTATGCATTTGGTCCGGGCCTTACAATTGAAAGTATGGTCCTAGAAAAAATATAATTATGCCCGACTTTAGCAAGAGAAGTACCGAAGAAGAAATGATGGATGATTTCAGTCTTGGCAATGAGATCATTCACCCGATAATGGACGAACTCGAGGTGATCAATAAACTACTTGGGGGGTATTCCGTCTTTTTTGACGCATTCAAACAGCTCAGGCTGACAGACGGGATGACTGTATCCGACTGGGGATGCGGAGGGGGGGATTCGCTGCGGGTTCTGGCTGATTGGGCCAGAAGACGACGTTTAAAGTTAAATTTCGTCGGAGTGGACGCCACGCCTTCTGCCCTGGAGTATGCAAGGAAAAAGTCGATCCGATATCCTGAAATCTCTTATATACAGGCAGACGTTCTGGCTGGACAACTCAAAGAAGGCCAGTTTGATATAGTCATCTCCAGCTTGTTCACTCATCATTTCAAAGACGAGGACTGGATTAAGCTCATTCAAAACATGGTTTCCTGCTCGCGCAACGCAGTGGTGGTAAACGACCTTCACCGGCACTGGTTTGCCTATCACTCTATCGGTGTTTTAACAAAGGTCTTTTCGCGCTCGGAAATGGTAAAACACGACTCTATGCTCTCTGTGATGCGTGGTTTTAAAAGGCACGAGCTTGAAACCTTACTCAGCAGGGCAGGAGTGGCGGGATATTTTTTGAACTGGAAGTGGGGTTTCAGATGGCAGCTTATTATACCTGTTCGAAAAACGACTCAGTTATGATCTGCATTATCGGAGGCGGTTTAGCTGGCTTAACAAGCGCCATCGCCCTTAGCAGAGGCGGCTTTGAAGTAACTGTCATCGAGAGAAAAGAGTATCCCTTTCACCGTGTGTGCGGTGAGTATATTTCTAATGAAGTGAAGCCATACCTTCTCTCTTTAGGTATACATGCCGAAGAGCTTGGCGCTTCGGATATCAGAAGATTGAAGGTGTCGTCTCCAACGGGTCGTCTTCTTGAATCAGGCCTCGGTTTAGGTGGGTTTGGTGTCAGCAGGCACAAACTCGATCATTTCCTTTATCTGAAGGCCCTGGCAAACGGAGTGAAATTTCTTCTGAATACAAAGGTGATTGACGTCCGGTTTTGCGACGATCAGTTCGAGGTCGAAACTAATACGCATGGGCGTATCCAGCCAGTCTTGGTTATCGCCGCATATGGTAAACGCTCCAATCTCGATCAAAAGCTTAACCGCAGCTTTTTTTTTCGGCGAAGTCCTTATTTTGCCGTCAAGTACCACATTAAAACCGACTTCCCGGATGATGTAACACAACTGGATAATTTCGAAGGCGGATATTGCGGCATTAACAAGGTAGAAAACGATATATACAACCTTTGTTATTTATCGCTTAACAAAAACCTGAAGAAGTACGGAAATCTGGAAAGTTTTACGGAGAATGTACTTTTCAGAAATCCGCATCTTAAAGAACGCTTTCAGAACTCAGATTTTATATTCGATAAGCCCTTGGTGATAAATGAGATATCCTTCCAGAAGAAAGCTGTTGTTGAAGATCATATATTGTTCTGCGGTGACGCCGTCCGAATGGTTCAATAATTTTTCCTTGCGTTTAAAGACCGGAAGAGTGATCCAATCTTTCTTTGGCAGTAACACGAGTTCTGAAATTGCTGTTTCGCTTATGAGGCATTTGCCATGGATGACCAGAATGCTGATTGAAAGAACGCACGGAGCTCCTTTCTGAACTCCGCACGTTTCTTGCACTATTTGAATTAATTGGGGAATATCAGCAGCGGAATATTAATATAAGGGGGTAGGGTATCGTCAATTGATCCATTTACGACTTCCTCGAAATGAAACTGATGATTTACAAGAGCCATCAGATCGGTACTCATGCCATTGATCAGTATATCTACTGCTTTCCGGACATCCCTTTCCTGGATATTATCGAAAAATAATTTGTCGTATCTCACACTCCTGCATACAGTGTCCCTAAATACACTCCGACTATATTCGCGGTCCATATTCGGCAGCTCTTTTGCCGAAAGATGAGCAACCATCACATTCGCGCGGAAAGGATCCGCCATTTCAGTAAGGAACCTCACTACACGCAGCTGGCAATATCTCAGATCGGCCATATAGATCATTCTTTCAAAATCCTTTACTTCAGAGCTTTCAGGTACAAGCAAAACGGGGCATTTAATCTTGCTTAATACAGCGTTGATAATAGCAGACTGGGCCTCAGGTCTTATAAGATGCTTTGCAGGCAAGCCCTTAACCACCATCCAGATGTTATGCTTGTTAACCAGCTGAG
>DALYUO010000078.1:15745-16713 GCA_031981225.1 Pararcticibacter sp. | reverse complement strand
GAGAGATGTCGTTCACAGAAAGATCCGCCACATTTAAATTCCCGATTATTGGTTTAAATGTGTCTGCCTCAGTATTAAGGTTCTGAAGGTGTTTTCTCAGGTCAGGCGTCGTTTCATTCATGTCGGCAGTTTCGATGTTATCGCCGATTAATGTTTTCGCTTTGACTGGAATGACTCTGTTTGTTTTAACAATATTGCCTATAAGTATGTTAGCATGCACCTTACAGGCAATACTATAAGCGAGTTCTGCTGCGTGTTTAGCATGTGCCGAATTATCATTGATCAAAAAAATTGTTTTCATTAAAATCCTTTCAGTATATCAGTGGCTGATAGATTAAGTAATAGACAGATTGATTAATTAATATAACAACCGTCCGAAACTTGTGTTTTGGGGATTTTAATTCTAATTAACTTTTTAAATTATAATTATGTGTACTACACTTTTTTCTATAGTGAAGTACACAAATTAAATTGCGAAGGGATTTACTAATGATAAAAAGCGGCGTAAGGCTCAGGTATACCTTACCGGCGTTCAGGAATACCCAATTGGTCGAGGTATTCAACAGCTTCACTGCTGTTTGTGCAGTCCCAGTAGCCGTTGCTTAAATAGATCAAGCCAATTCCGTAAACGTAGCTATAATACTTCGCCTGTGAAAGGTGAGCCCTCTCTTTTTCAGTCAGCATAGCCACATCATTGGTTATACCCAAACTCTGGGTTAGCTCATTATTCTTTGTGTTCATAATAAAAATGAAGTTGTTGTAATATTATCAGAGGTATGATTGTAATACTCCGCTTCTGGATGATCGTCTGATATTCTGAAGCGCTTTATCTTTTAACTGGCGCACCCGCTCTCTTGTGAGGCTGAGCTTTTCGGCAATTTCCTCAAGCGTATGGGGATGGTTGTTCTGCAAGCCATAGAATAAGATCAGTACTCCCTGGTCCCGTGGGTTAAGCTTTGCCAGAGAAC
>DALYUO010000078.1:12358-15735 GCA_031981225.1 Pararcticibacter sp. | reverse complement strand
TCTTCACCCGCTACAAACGGAGCGTCCATTGAAAGCTGGCGCCCTGAATTACTCAGTGAATCCGCAATTTTATCGGTAGTGGTTTCCAGGCTTTCTGCCAGTTCTGAGGGACTAGGTTCGCGTTCGAATTCCTGTTCGAGCCTTGACTGCTCGCGTCTGATCCTTACGAGGTTCCCAATCTGGTTCCCGGGGAGGCGTACGGCTCTCGACTGTGTCGAAATAGCTGAGATGATACTCTGACGGATCCACCACACAGCGTACGATATGAATTTAAAACCTTTGGTTTCGTCAAATCGCTTAGCTGCTTTAATGAGACCAACGTTGCCTTCGTTAATCAGGTCGCCCAAAACAAGGCCCTGGTTTTGATACTGTTTTGCAACGGATACTACAAACCTTAGGTTTGCCTTTGTAAGCCGCTCAAGGGCGGCATGGTCGCCTTCGCGAATCTTTTGTGCAAGAACAACTTCTTCCTGTGCTGTAACTAAATCTACTTTGCCAATTTCTGTTAAATATTTATCCAGAGATTGGGTTTCACGATTTGTGATGGATTGCGATATCTTAAGTTGTCTCATTTTATACGGAATATTATTCCTTTTCAATATTGTGAGATTAGTCTGTTCATAAAGTGACAGATAACCTGTGACAGAGTTTTGTACTGCCTCTGTTGGCAGTTCTAAGCTTTTCTCAGCTTTATGATCCGGCTCCAGTGAAGGAACTTCAGAACAGGATACACAGGATCAACTTCAAACCAGCGCTGTGCAAAATTCGCACTGTTGGGGTGCCTGTGGTGATTGTTTTGGAATAACTCTCCGAGCATCAGGAAATCAAACGGTGTAGTGTTCTTCGAATGATCATTGTTGTTGAAGTTTGCGTATCCGTATTTATGGCCGCACCAGTTTACAATAGCTCCGTGGATGGGGCCCATCAAAAAATGGATCGGCAGAAGGAGGAACATCCAGAATGAGCTCGCAAAAGCGATGTAAAAGCAAGTGTAAGCAGCGCCGAAGATCAGGCGTGAAGCAATGCTCGAGCCAATGCGATCCACAATAAACCATTGAGGATAGCTTCCGCCTATATTGCGTGCCGGATCCTGAGCCCTTTTTACATGGTCCCTGAAAGTTAACACCGTTGCCTTCATCATCTGAAAGACGTCTTTGAAAAAATGCGGCGAGTGCGGGTCCTTCTCCGTATCGCTGAACGCATGATGATCCCTGTGCATGGTTGCATATGCAGCAGGGTTAAGAAAGGAGGCCCCCTGAAAAAGATAGGTCAGCAGGTAAAATGTTTTTTCCCAGAATTTGCTCATGCTAAAAACCTTGTGAGATGCATAGCGATGAAGAAAAAATGTCTGAAAGAACAACGATAAAAACCAATGGCCTACGAAGAAAATCAGAATATACATAAATGTAAATTAAAGGTAGAATTAACTGGCATTATGGCTGTAAGCTCTTCTCTTGTTTCTGAATGGCTTTTTAGCAGCGGGTTTCCCACCCTTGACGTCCTTGCTAGCCGGCACCATAGCGCTGATATAGCTTTTAGCCGTGAAATACGGGTGGTCGTTTACAACTGGGATAGACTGTGAGGTAAGCTTGTTAATATCTTTCAAATAATCCTTTTCTTCAGGATCACAAAAAGAAAATGCATTGCCACTTAGTCCTGCCCGGCCTGTCCGTCCGATGCGGTGAACATAGGTTTCAGGCTGATTAGGCAACTCAAAGTTGATAACATACTGCAGTTCATCAATATCAATGCCACGCGCCGCTATATCTGTAGCAACCAGAATTCTGATCACGCCAGCCTTAAAGTTCGTCAGAGCCCTCTGTCTCGCATTCTGCGATTTGTTTCCATGTATGGCTTCGGCAGCAATATTTGCCCGGCTGAGCGTCTTTACAAGTTTATCAGCTCCGAATTTTGTCCTTGTAAATACAAGTACGCTTTTCATTTCTTTATTCTGAAGAAGATGGATCAGCAGTGATGCTTTATCTTTTTTCTCTACAGGGTAGACCGTCTGGCTGATCTTCTCTGCTGTGGACGACACCGGAGTTACTTCAACCCTCACAGGATCAGTTAGAATAGTGCTCGCCAGAGAGGCAATCTCGGGAGGCATGGTAGCTGAGAAAAATAAAGTCTGTCTTTTGGCCGGAAGTTTAGCAATGACTTTTTTAACATCATTAATAAAGCCCATGTCAAGCATCCTGTCGGCTTCATCCAAAACAAAAAGCTTGATATGCTGCAAGCTGATCACTTTCTGCGACATCAGGTCAAGTAACCTGCCTGGTGTAGCTATCAGAACATCAGTGCCGGCTCTTAAGCCACTTATCTGAGCCTGGGCCGATACTCCGCCAAAGATCACCATGTGTTTAAGTCCTGCATGCTTTCCGTATGCTGTAAAACTGTCATTTATCTGTATAGCCAGCTCTCTTGTCGGTGTTAATATTAATGCCCCGATAGTTCTGCTGTTTGATTTCTTTTCTTCTTTAGGTTGTAGTAACTGTAAAATGGGAAGCGCAAATGCCGCTGTCTTTCCGGTGCCTGTTTGTGCACAGCCCAGCAAATCTTTCCCCTTTAAAATAACAGGAATCGACTGCTCCTGAATGGGCGTAGGATGCAAATATCCTTCAGCTTTCAGCGCTTTTAATAAAAAAGCACTAAGATTTAATTTTTCGAATGACAAATTATAATGTATTAAATTAGAAAATGTTAACTGCCCGGATGATATGATTACAAGGGAAGTTAATAATATGTCTCCTATTACGGGAGTCTTACAATAGGATAGGAGATTATCTCAACTAAACAAGTGTATTTGAACAAATGTAAGGTTTTTTTTTGAATATTAAGAATATTGCTTATCAACGGCGGCAGCGAGTTTGGTGATAACCGAGGAATTCCTCCATATTCTGCAGCACTTTTAGTGACAATCGTTTCTTTGCTTCAACAGTAAAGCCGGAAGTAAAAGGGTAGACGATCATGTTGTCGGTTCTGCTGAACTCCGCAGCGAAGGGGCTCGCCCCTTCCTGGTCGAATATGGCAAAGGAACTGGGATCGCTCTTTAACCATCGTGTTAATGCATCCTTCTCATAGGTGGGGCCCAGTGTGGTGTTGATGAAAATGGAGTTTCGCTTTTTTAATTCGAAGATAGGCTGCGTCATCAGAATGGTATGTTTCGGCAAGTGGGTGGTGATGACGTCGCAGTTTGCCACAAGCGATTCGAGCGGCATGTAGGTTATCTTTTCGGATTCGAGGTGAGGTTTGCGGGTCCTGCTGTAATAGGCTACCTTCATCCCAAAATGGAGTGCCGTATGGGCGATCTTCTGACCGAGGGAGCCCATACCCACGATCCCGAGGGAGCTGCCCTTCAGTTCGTGGATCTGTGGTCT
>DALYUO010000078.1:10783-12324 GCA_031981225.1 Pararcticibacter sp. | reverse complement strand
AGCCCTTATAAAGGGCAATCAGCTGCGAGAATACAAATTCGATAGTTCCGTCGTCTCCGTAATCCCGTACCCCTGTTACCGTTATGCCGAGCTCTTCTGCTGTTTCAATATCCACGCTCGCGGCTTTCTTGTCGTAGAGGCTGCAACACATCCCCACATACCTGAGCGAGGTGGCTCTTCGCAGGATCTCTGCAGTTATAGACGTACGCCAGCTCACCAGCACACAGTCTGCAGCTCCTATCCTCCGGCTGATCTCTTCGTCCGATGCGGGCACGTCTTCGTAAACATCTGCTGGCTGCTCCGACAGGGCTTCTATCTTCTCGAGCTCGGGTAAGGTTAATCCACAGCCGTCCACTACAACTATCTTCTTAAATTTCATTCCTCAAATATACGCGTTGGCGGAAAAGATGGGCAGCTCATTCCGATGATTTCGCCGGGTTGGCAATGCATTGGGGGCCAGTTGTTCTTTTTATGTAATTTGTTTGATACTTCCTGACCTTTTTGTGTGAAAATAGTACCTTAGTATAAAGACCTACAGCTATGCTTATCAAACCAACACTACTCCTCTCTCTGATACTGGTATTTCTGGCGGCGCCGGGCCGTGCTCAATCGCTTCGGATTGAAAAGAGAGTGAATATCTTCGGAGATACTACCGTCACGTATTATGACCACGACGGAAAGAAGACGGAGGTAAAAAAATCAACTGACATTTTTGGCAATGAGATTAAAACTGTGACCGGTCCTGATGGCCAGCTCCTTAAAACAGTTAAGAAGTCGACTGACATTTTTGGAAACAGGGTAACGGATGTTACTGATGGCGTGGGGCGGACGGTTGCGACGGCTAAAACCTCAACCGATATTTTCGGCAACGAGGTCACTGAACTGAAAGATGACCGTGGCTGGCCAACTGCCACTGTGAAAACTTCTACGGATATTTTCGGCAACAAGATCAAGACCATCACCGACGACAAGGGGCAGGAGCTGCTGTCAATTAAAGAATCTAAGAATATTATGGGAGACACCTCAATTTCCGTTGAAGGTAATAAGGATGGGAAGTCATTGAATTCACTGCTGAACCTGCTGCACAAGTTGAAGAAAGATAAATAATGGGAAAGAGCGCCCTCCCACGGCACTAAAGAGCCGCTCCAGCCTATTATAGTTTTAATTCTTTGTTGTATTTGCTGCGGTATTCAACAGGCGACAATCCGGTGATCTTTTTGAAGATCGTCCTGAATGCCTTGGGGTCGGTATATCCTGTTTTATACATTACCTCGTTTACATTTTCACGCATCGATTCAAGGTTGATTTTAGCCGCTTCAACCCTTACTCTCTGAAGATATTCAATAACGGTATTGGACGTCGCATGTTTAAACCTGCGTTCAAGGTGCCTGCGGCTCATGGCGAGCATCGAGGCCAGGTCGTCTACAGTGATCCTGGCAGGATAGTTCTTTTCGATAAAGGCCTGCGCTTTTTTAATAACATCGTCTTCGTGGTCCTTTTGTCCCTTGAAAATAATAAAAGGCGACTGGCTGCTACGGTCA
>DALYUO010000078.1:8588-10773 GCA_031981225.1 Pararcticibacter sp. | reverse complement strand
AGCGCCATTTCTCTTCCGGCGAATTTCTCGACCAGATATAAAATAAGATTGAGCGAAGAATAAGCGCCGCCGCTAGTGTAGATTCCTCCTTCATCTGTAATGATCTTATATGGCTGGAGGTTAACATCAGGAAACATAGCTCTGAATTCGCCGGCCATTAACCAGTGTGTGGTGCAGCTCTTTCCCCTCAATAAACCTGTGGACGCGAGAATAAATGCTCCTATACAAAGAGAAACTATTTCTGCACCGTTTTTATATTGTTTGATGATCCATGGTATAAATGCTTCGTTCGCAGCAATTACTTTTTTTAAGTCGCCATGCACCGCTGGAATTACTACCAGATCTGTTCTTTCTACATCCTTGAACAACAAGCCTGGTTTGATGGAAAACAAGCCGTTTGTAAGGCTGGTCTCCATACTCAACCCGACTAACTGCACTTTAAACAGAGGCGGTTTGCCTGCCTGTTCAAGGGCTTCGTTTACCTTTGAGAACATTTTGAATGTCGCTTCTATGTTGCTCAGGCTGGTTTCGCCCTCGGGAATGAGTAAAGAGATGTGTTTCATGTTATCAAAGCTAGATGGATATGATGTCGCAATCAACACCCTGTTTTGTCCTTTTTACACCTCACCAGACAGGGTTTCATTTTTCTGCACCTTTAAATTTCTTCAATATTTTTTATGTTTACAAAAAAAACAACTTAGATATGAGAATCCAAAAATTGAATTTGCTGCCCGTTATTGTCGCGGCGCTTGCATTGACACTGTTTTCATGTAAAACAAAAAAGGTGGCGACCAAGCCAAATCCGCCCGCAGAGGCAGTACAGCAGGAAACGCCGGTTGCGACTGCACCCGTAGAAGAGAAAAAGGAAGAACCTGCTCCGGTAGTAGAAAAACCGAATTTTAACTTCAAAAATATTCAGTTTGAATTTAATTCCGTTGTGTTGAAGACCGAGGCTTATCAAATCCTGGAGCAGGCAGCCCGGGAGATGAAAAAGGATCCTTCTGCCAGGTTTATTCTTAACGGCCACTCCTCCGAAGAGGGTTCTACGCAGCATAACATGTCGCTGTCGGTTGACAGGGCTAATGCGGTAAAATCCTACTTAGTGAATTCAGGGATAGATGCGGCTAATTTAGCTATTAAAGGCTTTGGTGAAACTAAACCTATAGCTACCAATTCAAACGAACAGGGGAGAGCGTTGAATCGTCGTGTAGAGATAAAAGTAACACAGTAAGCGATAGGTAATACCACAAACGCCGGTACCTTTGTGCCGGCGTTTGTATTTATATTTACTTTATGAAACATATATCTATTCTTGTACCCAGGGGAAATGTCGCTCTTTCATGTATTGAAGGTTCTTTTACTTTTTTCAATAAAGTGAACGATTTTTTAAGCGGGATGAAGAAACCAGCTTTGTTCGATGTTCAGCTGGTAGGGCTAAGTTCTGAAGCGGAGGTATATCACAAGCTGTTCAGAGTAACTCCGGATGTGGCTTTTAGTGAAGTCAGGAAAACAGACCTGATCATTATCCCTGCTGTAAACGGGGATATGACCAGGGTAATTGAGATGAATAAAGAGTTTCTGCCCTGGATGGTCAAACAGTATAATAAAGGCGCTGAGCTCGCAAGTCTTTGTGTCGGCGCTTTTTTGCTTGCTTCGACAGGCTTGCTTAACGGGAAAAAATGTGCTACACATTGGGTTGCAGCGAACGAGTTTAGAAAGATGTTCCCGGAAGTAACTTTGGTGTCTGACAAGATTATTACAGATGAACGGGGTATTTATTCGAGCGGAGGAGCTAATTCTTTCCTCAACCTCATTTTGTATCTTATCGAAAAGCATGCGGGCCGTGATATATCCATATTATGCGCAAAGATGTTTGAAGTAGAGATTGAACGGGATAGCCAGTCATCCTTTATAATCTTTGAAGGTCAGAAAGAGCACGGTGACGAAGCTGTAAAGAAAGCGCAGGAGTATATCGAGGAAAACTTCCATTCAAAGATTTCGGTTGATCAGCTTGCCGACATGTTTTCCGTAAGCCGCAGAAATCTGGAAAGAAGATTTAAAAAGGCAACATCGAACACTACAGCCGAGTATATGCAGCGCGTGAAGATTGAAGCAGCTAAATTACGCCTCGAATCTTCGCGGGATAATGTAAATGAAGTGATGTATAAAGTAGGATATACCGACA
>DALYUO010000078.1:7777-8578 GCA_031981225.1 Pararcticibacter sp. | reverse complement strand
CGCCTTTGGAATATCGTCATAAATATAACCGTCAGGTTTCGGTACTTTAGCAATGTTAAAAATATATAATTTGTAAACAAGGAAGGGTTGATTTATACTTAATAACTTATTACGTATAACCTGCAACTTACAACGTATAACGTAAAACTTACAACGTATATGAGCTCTATTACACCGCAAATCAGGACGGTAAATGTTACACGCTATGTTACCCCATTGAGGGAAGGCGGTTCTTTGCCGGCAATAGCCGAAGCGGACGACGGATTTTTGTACGTCCTGAAGTTCAGGGGTGCAGGGCAGGGTGTCAAGGCCCTTATTGCCGAACTGATAGGAGGGGAAATTGCCCGTTTATCTGGTTTGAAGGTACCCGAAATAGTATTCGCTAACCTTGATGAGGCATTTGGCCGTACAGAACCAGATGAGGAGATTCAGGACTTGCTTAAGTTTAGTACCGGACTTAACCTGGCGCTCCACTACCTTTCTGGTGCAATTACCTTCGATCCTGTTGTAAATAAGCCTGACGCCTTACTAGCGTCTAAAATTGTATGGCTGGATTGTCTCTTAACCAACGTTGATCGCACAGCACGTAATACAAATATGCTGATGTGGCATAAAGAGCTATGGCTGATTGACCATGGAGCTTCTCTTTATTTTCATCATTCATGGGATAACTGGAAGGAGCAGGCGGTACGCCCTTTTTCGCAGATAAAGGACCATGTGTTATTGCCGCTGGCCTCTGAACTTGATATGGCAGATGCTGAATTTCGCTCATTGCTTAGTGACGACCTGATTCACTCTATT
>DALYUO010000078.1:0-7767 GCA_031981225.1 Pararcticibacter sp. | reverse complement strand
AAATCATTCGGATGAACCTGCCGATGAAATAAGGGCGGTGTATGCCCGGTTTTTAAGCGCCCGCATCGCCTCCTCTGGCATTTTTTTAAAAGAAGCTCAAGATGCAAGAAAGTTACTTATTTGAGTACGCCGTTATCCGGGTAGTACCCCGTATCGAACGTGAAGAATTTCTAAATGCAGGCGTAATCCTATATTGTGCTAAAAAGAAGTTTTTAGAGTGCATCTGTATGCTGGACGAAGAACGCCTTCAGGCTTTTTCGGGCGATGTGGACATTGAGGAAATAAAAGAGCACCTTCGATCTCTCGGATACATCTGCGAAGGTAGCGCCGAAGGCGGAGCTATCGCTAAACTCGACATGGCCTCACGCTTTCGCTGGCTCACGGCGACACGCAGTACCGTTGTGCAAGCTTCAAAAGTACATCCCGGACTCTGTAAGGACCCCGCAGAAACCCTCGGACGCTTGTTCAATCAACTGGTGCTTTAGTTGTCAGCTAGTGGCTTTTGGCTATTGGCTATTGGCTAGTGGCTATCAGCAATCAGCAATCAGCTTTCAGCCTTCAGCTTTCAGCTTACTTGCTTTCTTTTAGCAATATGGTTCATTTCTAATTACTCACATCTCACATCTCACAACTCACAACTCACAACTCACATCTCAAACATCTCAAACAAATCGCGGTTTTATTTCTTATTAGGAAATAACAAGTTGTTATAATTTAAAATGGAGAAATTATGATTGAACCTGAAAACATGCCGTTTGATGACAAGCAAGGTGAAGATGCAGTAAATAACCTCAGGCAAAATGAAAATTCAGCAGAGGGAAGCGCGGATATGCCTGAGACTAATCCTTCCGACCTTGAGCGGCTGGACCAGGCTACGAAAGCCTCGGAAGCAGCTTTTACTTTAGAACCCGAAAAGGGAATTCCTCCAGTTCCTGAGAACTACTATGCAGATGATGAACAGGACGGACATAACGTTAAACAATAAATTCACTCCGGGCAAAGGTTTGAGCTTGTCAAACCTTTATTTTTTAATTGAATTTCTCTGATGCTCAAACAATTAAACCCTAGAATCCTTTCATAACAGATGTTGAGGATGCAGCGCTGGCCGACAATTGCAATCAAGGTAATTGCCATACTTACAGGATTGATCTTTTTGGTGTATATTTCAATCGCTGTTTATATAAACTTTAATAAAAAGGAACTTCTTGTTGCAATTAATAAAGAGTTAAACAGCAACCTGAATGGTTCTTTGTCGATAGGAAGCATGGACCCATCTTTTCTGAAGGGCTTTCCTGGCATTTCCATCAGCTTGAGAGACGTTTTGCTGCGCGACAGTCTTTGGAAAACACACCAGCGTACTTTACTTCAGGCAAAAGATCTTGATATTTCCGTTAATGCTATTGCGCTCATAACCGGCACAATCCGCATAAACAAGGTCGGCATCAATAATGCCCGCATTTACATGTTTACAGACAGTAGTGGGTATAGTAATACCTCCGTTTTCAAAAAGAACAACAAAGAGAAGGGCGGGGAAAAGGAAGGCGGCTCCCCGGCCGAAATCAGGCGGCTTAGCTTGAATAACGTTGCGTTCATTCTTGATAACCGGCAGGGGAACAAACTTTTCCGGTTGGCAATAAATAGTATGAAAGGGAAGATTGACCATACAGGTGACGGATGGAATGCCGGCGTTAATCTGAACATCCTGATAAACGATCTGGCTTTCAATACCAGGAAAGGAAGCTTTTTGAAAGACAAGTTGATGAATGGCTCATTTTCCTTAAAGTATAACAGTGAAACAGAGATTCTTGATCTTGAAAAAAAGAAAGTCTCAATAGGAGATGGGGCCTTTCTTATCGGCGGAAGATTTGATATTTCGCGGAAACCTGTGGAATTTATTATCACTCTCGATTCCGACGAACTTGAATGGAAAGATGCATCGTCTTTGCTGACAAAGAAGATCTCGGGTAAACTTAATAAATTTGATCTTACAGCTCCCATTGCTGTAAAAGCTGCTATCGCAGGCAATATGGGACCAGGGTCGCAGCCTTCGATCGACGTAAGCTGTAAGGTGAAGAACAATGTGCTTACCTCTCCGGGGGGAATAGTTGACAAGTGCAACTTCACCGGGTTCTTTACAAACCATGCTCAAAAAGGAAAGGGTAACAACGACTCCAATTCGGTCATTAAGCTCTATCACTTCACCGGTGACTATGAGAAGATTCCTTTTGCCATGGATTCGGTTCTCATCAATAACCTCATTAAACCCATAGCGACAGGAACGTTCAGGTCGAAGTTTCCTATTGTGAGGCTAAATCAGGTATTTGGCGACGATCTCCTCAAGTTTAACGGTGGAGTAGCCGATGTTAATGTAATTTATAAAGCTGACATGGTGGATCTTGAGCTAAGGAAGCCCATTTTAAAGGGCACAATTAATATTGCGAATGCCGATATCGACTATCAACCCCGGAGGCTGAATTTTAAAAACAGTTCTATTGGTTTGCACTTTACAGAGAACGACCTCCTGATTAAAAATATACGTGTACAAAGCGGTTCGAGTATTGTCAACATGGAGGGGAGCGTTAAGAATTTTATGAATTTATATTATACAGCGCCGGAAAGGATTTCATTTAACTGGAAGATCACCAGTCCCCGCATTAATCTGGGAGAGTTTCTTGGTTTTCTTGCGCTGCGTAAAAGGGTGAAGGCTGCAAAGAAAAGGAATTCAGATTTTATGGATCAGCTGAACGTGGTATTAGAAAAAAGTAATGTGGATATGCGCATGCGGGTTAATAAAGTAATATACGACAAGTTTACAGCGACAGATGCAAATGCAGATCTCACACTTTCTGAGTCTGGTATTAAAATGAAAGATGTCAGCGTGCGGCACGCGGGTGGAACGTTAAGGCTGAATGGATCCGTTCTGCAAAAAGGAGCTTTGAATCATTTTAAAATCAATACACAAATATCGAATGTCAATATCAGGGATTTCTTTTATTCGTTTAACAATTTCGGATTGCAGACATTTACTCACAAAAATCTGAAAGGTTTTCTTTTTTCAAAGAACACCATTTCGGGTACTATGACAGATTTGGGGAAAATTGTTCCGCGCTCTTTAAACGGAACTGTCATATTTGACATAAGAAAGGGAGCGCTGATCGGGTTCGAACCAATAATGGGAGTTGGTAAATTCGCCTTTCCGTTCAGGGATCTCGAAAATATTACGTTCTCAAATCTTAATGGTAAGTTGGATATCCGGGGTGAGCGGATTACAATTAACCCGATGATGATTAATTCAAGTGTGCTAAATATGAATGTCGCCGGAATTTACTCTCTCGGTAAAGGGACAAACATCGCTCTTGACGTACCTCTCAGAAACCCGAAAAAGGACGAGGACATTACAGATAAAAAAGAAATTAAGGAAAGAAGAATGAAGGGAATTGTTTTACATATATTGGCCACTGACGGAGATGACGGAAAGATTAAGTTTAAATGGAACAAAAACCGCAAATAACATGATAATCAACCGTCATAGGATATATATTATTGGCTATTGTAACTTCTTACTACGTTAAATAACTACTTTTGTATTTTTCAATCTATTGCCATTGAACTTAAAAGTACGCGATCTTCTTTCTAAAAATTATCATCTCGCATTTGGGACTGTAGTGCTCGCTTTGATCTTCATTATCAGTTTGAATCAGAGCTACCTGCTTTTTCACACAATCGTTGAACTGCTGTCTATTATCGTCGCTTTTGCCGTCTTTATCGTTACCTGGAACTCCAGGAAGATCCTCGACAATAACTATCTCTTTCTGGTAGGCATTTCCTATTTTTTTATTGGCGCACTCGACTTGCTGCATACAATCACTTTTAATGGGATGCAGGTGATTAAAGGTGATGGTTTTTACGCCAACCAATTTTGGGTGGCTACCCGCTTTCTCGAATCAGTGACACTGCTTTTGGGCTTCTGGTTTCTGTCGTGGAGAAAAAAGCTTAACGCCGACCTAATCTTTCTGTTGTATTCGGTCATTACTGCTATCATTATTCTCAGCATCCTGTACTGGAAGGTTTTTCCAGTTTGTTTTATCGCCGGTAAGGGTCAGACGCCCTTTAAGATTTATTCAGAATACGCCATTATTCTTTTTCTTGCTGTTTGCATCGGAATGCTGATCAAACGGAAGAAGCATTTTTCTGAGTCGGTTTATAAGTTTCTGTTACTGTCGATTACCTTTACTATTATTAGCGAATTTTGTTTTACGCTTTATATCTCCAATTATAGTTTGAGTAATGAGATGGGGCATTATGCCAAGCTTATCTCATTTTACCTTATTTATCGTGCGAATGTACAAACCGGATTCGTGCAGCCCACAGGTATAATCTTCAAGAATTTAAAGGACAGCGAAGAACAGTACCGGACTCTGGCGGAGAATATACCCGAGGTGATTATGCGTTTCGACAGCAGCCTGAACTGTATTTACTCTAACGGACCGGCTAAAAGGTTCTTTCCTGTTACGCGTACGGGAACAGAGAAAATAAGATATACCGACCTGGGTTTTCCCTCAGCTATAGAAAAGCTGCTGAGCGATACACTGGAAAATGCGGAACGTGCAGGAGAGTTACACGAGGTAGATTTTAATTTAAAAGCCGATGGCGACGAATACTTTTTTTCTATGGAGATAGTGCCTGAGTATTCTAATGTAACAGGCCTGAAGACGTATCTGATGATATGTTTTGACATTACCACGCTAAAACATGCGGAGAAAGAATTGAGGGAGTTGAATGCTACTAAAGATAAGTTTTTCTCTATCATTGCACACGACCTTAAAAATCCCTTTACTTCTTTACTTGGCTTCAGTCAGCTGCTTTCAAAAAATGCGTCGAAGCTCGACAGCGACAGGGTCCAGCAGCTTGCAGAACGAATGAACGAGTCGGCCCGGCAAACGTATAACCTTTTAGAAAATCTTCTGAGCTGGGCCCGTATCCAGACAGGGAATTTAAGCCCTGTTAAGCAGGTTCTTGATGCCCCCGACCTGCTGACAGAGGCAATTCGGGTCTGCAGTCCGGGTGCTGTAGCAAAAGGTATTGAGATAAGCGCCGAATATGTGGGTAATGAAAGGACTATAGCCGACCGGCAGATGATCAATACCGTCCTCAGAAATATTATTATCAACGCCATAAAGTTTAGTTATCCTGGAGGTGAAATTGCTCTGAAGGTTGATCTGCAGGGTGATATGTTGCTGTTCTCCGTTACCGACGCAGGTATGGGAATAGAAGAAGAGCATGCGGAGAAAGTATTGACCATGGATAATAATATATCGAGGGCTGGTACTGCAAACGAAACAGGAACAGGACTGGGACTCATCCTTTGCAAGGAGTTTATAGAAATAAACGGAGGCCGTATCTGGTTTGAGAGCCTGGTGGGGGAAGGGACTACTTTTTATTTTACACTTCCGGCAATTAATGAATAGTTGAAACAAGGGTCGCTGCCCTGGCGTTTACGTCAAGCAGATGATGTACACCGCATTTCAATGCGAAATTATTTTTTTGATGCCCTACCGGAAAGTCGAAGCAAACGGGGTAATTATATTCGCTTACTTTCTCAAGAACAATATCGCAGATCGTTTTGCCAAATTCTTCTCCGGGGTCGTCGGGCTTTATCTTAAAGCCTCCTATGATCAGTCCTTTAAGGTCTGAGAGCTTGCCACCGCGTTTCAGGTTCCAGAACATCCGATCGATGCTGTACAGGTATTCGCCGGTATCTTCTACAAACAGGATTTTGTTTTTAGTATTTAAATCCGAATCGCTCCCTGCCAGGTTTTCTATTGTTCGAAGGTTGCCCCCCACTAAAATGCCCTCGGCCTTTCCTGTTTTGTTGAACGGGTTCGGGGCTGTAGAATAAGCCATCCGTTCTCCTGTTAGTGCCTGTTTAATCGACAGGATCGTCTCAATCTGTACGGGCTCGGCTTTAGTCCAGTCCACAGGAAAGCTATTACACATTTTGGAATGGATGGAAGCTATGCCATATCGCTGGTTTAAATGACAATGCAGTACCGTTATATCGCTAAAGCCAATAATCCATTTTGGATGATCTGTTAGCCTGCTAAAGTTGAGTTGGTCTACTATCCGGAGAGATCCATAACCACCCCTCGCGCACATTATCGCCCTGATTTCCGTATCGTCTATCATTTGCTGAAAGTCGAGCCTTCTTTCTTCGTCAGTCCCGCCCATACTGAAACTTCGGGAGCCCACCGTCTCTCCAATTTTTATTCGAAAGCCCCAGCTTTCCATAAGTTGTACGGCCGGCTGAACGTCCTCTAATGAAATATAACCCGCCGGACAGGTGATGCCGATGGTGTCTCCCTTCTTCAGATAGGGTGGTGTTTTGATTTTACGATGCTTCAGCGGAGCAGGCGTAGACCCCCAGCTCTTAACCGACGATAAAGCCAGCCCGGCTGGCAGCAATGCCGATAGGAAACCCTTGCGGTTCATTCGTGAACCTCCTCCGCCTTTATGTCTTTTCTGCTCCTCGTTAGAAACAGCAATAAAATGACGCCGGTGGTTACACACATATCAGCCACATTAAAAATACCGGTTCGCAAGCCTCCAATCCCTACATTCAGGAAGTCGGTAACACGGCTGTCAAACATAATACGGTCGATAATATTTCCCAAACCGCCCGAAAAGATCAGGGAGAACGCAAGCAGCTCTGCCGTGCTTAATTCTTTTATTTTTAACAGAACGTATATAAATAGCCCTGTTAACATAGCAAGAGGGATGACGCTTAGAAGTATAAAGTTAAATGGCTGAGGAATATCGGCTCCCATACCGAAAAACGCTCCCGTGTTCTCGATGTAGTGGAACCTGAACGTATCATGAAAATAGGAGGCAGGCGCCTGATACATTAAATGCTCCTTAGCCAGGTCTTTTGTAATCCGATCACAGCCAACAAAAATCAAAGAGCCTGCACAGAATAAAATAATCTTCAGTTCGCGTTTCATTAACAAGCATTAAAACATAAAAGCCGTTAATATAAACATATTCTAAATAATGATGGAACGTTGCTGCAGATTAAAGGCCACCTTCTTTCAATTGCCAGTGATTATCCTTCAACAAAAAATAGGCTTTATGACTTGTTTTCTTTTTGAAGACAGCAGGAAGCAGCGCGGAAAAGGGACTTATGCTTTTGTAGACCGTTTGATAATCTGCAACTGCACTTTTGCCTTCATCCAGTAATTTAATATCGCTTACTACTGAGAGCTCTTCCCGTGCTATTTTTATCCTCCGGACGCCGCGTGAACTATCCTGCGGAGTGAGAGGTATGAGATAGGGATCGGCTTTCCCGGTGAAGGTGATCAGAGTGCCACCCATGTCGCCAAGTGAATGTGGTTCCTCAATAGTTATTAACCCGGCTTTTACTGGTTCTGAATTTATTAGCTTACTTACCTGGTTAGGGTCGGCAGTGTTGACAGAATACGCGATTAATTTAGGGTACTGACCGCTTTGTGCAATCAGCTGAAAAGCCTTTTGCTGATCTAATTTCTCTTCAGCACAGGATGTGATCAGGAGAATCGAAAGTGCAAGTAAGATCAGTCTTTTCATAGCTATACATCAATATACAAACATAGTTAACGGTGTTTATATTGTCAAATAGCTTGATATTTTACCATTCTCCGGCTATCCAGTTCGACCCCATACTATCCCCTGACTCTCCTCTGAGTATGAATATAACCCCAGTTCAGCTAATGATTCCCTAGTATGAGTCTACCT
>DALYUO010000077.1:13866-19559 GCA_031981225.1 Pararcticibacter sp. | reverse complement strand
CATACTGATCTTACGAATCACGATATTCCTTCTTCTTAACCGCTCCTCAAGCGTATTCAATAACTTTACAGAACGATCATTATGCGTATCATACGGAACGTCATAGGCCAGAAGGTCGATCTTCTTTTTAAAACCTGCGTTCTCTAACAACTCACGATAGTAGGGCGCATTATAAGGCATCATAACAACCGGAGGACTATCAAATCCTTCGATCAGTAGCCCCAATGTTTCGTTAGTTGAAAAGTTTTCGGGCCCGATTATCGTATTCGCGCCGTTTTCTTTAAGCCACTTTTCAGCCGCGCCTATAAGCATATCGGCAGTTTCCTGATCCTCTATACAATCGAAAAAACCGAAAAAACCGTCACTCGAATTACTGAAAGCGTTATGATTGTTGTTCAGTATCGCAGCAATTCTGCCTGTTGTCACCTTTCCATCACTCGCCAGAAACAACTGGACTTTAGAATGATCGTGAAAAGGGTGTTTACCGGGGGTAAGCAAATCTCTTTGTGCAACATAAAGTTCCGGAACATAGTTCGGATCACTCTTATATAATTCGTGGGGGAAATCTATAAAGCTCTTCAGTTCTTTATGTACATCAATCGGTCTTACCTGTTTCATCTTTATTACTTAAAGGCAAAAACCTCCACTTTCCTGAAAGCCATAGAGAGCTTTTCTACGGCTTCTTCAATTTGTTCAAAAGTATGGGTTGCCATAAGCGAGAACCGAAGCAGCGACGAATCTGAAGGCACTGCAGGAGAAACTACAGGATTTACAAACACACCGTACTCCTGAAGCAGATTGGTTACCTGAAAGGTTTTGTCGTTGTCTCTGATGTATATCGGCAATATAGGACTTTCTGTAGCTCCAAGGTCAAAACCAGATTCCAAAAGAAGCTTTTTGGCGTAGTTCGTATTATCCCAAAGCTTATCTATGATATAAGGTTCTTCCTCTATTATATCCAGCGCTGCTAGTACACTCGCTACCGACGCTGGTGTCATACTTGCACTAAAAAGTAAAGAACGTGCACGATGTCTGATATAATCGATAGTTGCTTCATCACTTGCAATGAAACCACCTAACGAAGCAAGAGACTTACTGAAAGTTCCCATAATAAGATCCACTTCATCCGTCAGGTTAAAGTGGGATGCTGTTCCCGCACCGTTTAATCCTATTACCCCAAGACTATGGGCATCATCAACAAATATGTTAGCGCCAAATTCATTAGCCAGATCAACAATCTCCGGAAGTTTAACAATGTCACCTTCCATACTGAATATCCCGTCTACCGCTATTACTTTAGCCGCATCTTCAGGCAAAAGGCTTAGCTTCGCCCTAAGGTCGTTCATGTCATTATGAGCATACTTTATCGTGCGGGAAAAAGACAAGCGGCTTCCGTCTATAATTGAAGCATGATTATATTCGTCAAGGATAAGATAATCATTCCGATTGGTAATACAGGATAATACCCCCAGGTTCACCTGAAAGCCTGTACTGAAAATTACCGATGACTCTTTACCTACATATTGAGCAAGGCGTCTCTCCAGCTCAAGATGAATGTCCAGTGTGCCATTAAGAAATCTCGACCCCGCACATCCTGTTCCATATTTATCAATCGCTCTTTTTGATGCCTCCTTTATCTTTGGGTGACTGGTTAATCCGAGATACGAATTAGAACCAAACATCAAAACTTCCTTGCCATTTATAAACACCTTCGTATCCTGCCCTGACTCAATAGGCCTGAAATATGGATACATTCCCTTTCTTTTAATTTCTAATGCTTCTGTAAAAGAAAGGACTCTATCTTGTAATTTTTTACGCATTAAGGTGAAGTTAATTTTTTGTAAAAGTAAAGTTCATTTATCTGATTATTTGCTTTTTTTTGGTATTTTTTTTGTCTTTTTTTGACCAAATATCTGAAAAAGTCGAAAACTTCACCAACTATATAATTATAAAAATGAAATAAAGATAATAAATTTCACCAAAGTTAAAAAATTTACAAGATAAGGCCTATTTATTTTTAATGCTGAAAATTCCAGTGCTCGGACAATGGGCCACTATCACCATAAACGGGATCTAAAACAGGCACATTTACCTTACTGATGTTTTCAATAGCCCTGGCTCTTTCATTTTCCTCACCATAATTAATATCATATTCTGCTCCCTCCGGGTAAGCTCCTACGCAAAGGAAATCATCGCTGGAACTTAGGCTTTTATGTGCAACTCCCGCCGGCAGAACAACTACATCCCCCCGGTTAAGCTCTTCTCAAACAATGCAAGGATACATTCCGGTTCATCATCAGGACGAAGCTGAATAGCTCCCTTATACACCATTACCGGCAATTTCGGGTTATTGGGAAATAGGCCATCATCATTGATAATTTGATTAACCACATGGCCGTGAATCACTTCTGTTTTATCATTCATCTTAACAGCGTTTCCTAAATTAACAACAAAATTCCTTTTAAGATTTCAATTACTGCAAATACACGTCAGCTCCTTACGGTTACCCAAACAAATCCCCGCAATAAATGGTTTAAATAAAAAGCAGTTTACCCTTAAACACTTCAAGAAGGATGAAAGTAGCTTATATATCAACTTATTTGCCCAGGCAATGCGGCATTGCCACGTTTAATCACAATTTGATCCAGGCAATAAATTCAAACTTCCCTGATCAGAAACACGCAGATACCACATGCGTCGTGGCGATAAATGAATCATCTGATAAAAAACAATACGATTACCCACCCGAAGTTAAGTTCATCATCCGGCAGGAGAGGCAAAGAGACTACACAGTAGCGGCAGAGTACATTAATAAAAGTGGTGTAGATGCGTGCATCGTTGAACATGAATTTGGAATCTTCGGAGGAGAAAACGGGATATACATATTATCACTTTTAGCCGAACTGGAAGTACCGGTAATCACAGTTCTTCACACTGTGCTTCGGGAACCCAGCTATGTTCAAAAGCTTATAACAAGGGAGATCTCGAAGTACTCGGCATACATAGTTGTAATGAGCAAACGGGCCGTTCAATTTCTTACTTCGATATATGGTATACCGGAACAAAAAATCAAGATAATAGAACACGGCGTTCCTGACATGGTATTACCCACCCAAAATCCCGTGACCGAATTAGTCCCTTTTAAAGATAAAAAAGTACTTTTCACATTTGGTCTTCTCAGCCGGAACAAAGGGATCGAAACGGTGATAAAAGCGCTGCCTATGATTATTGATAAACACCCCGATGTCAATTATGTCATTCTCGGAAACACCCATCCGGGTGTGTTAAAAAACTCAGGGGAGGAATATAGAGAATCGCTTCAGCAGCTCGCAGAAAAACTGGGAGTGCGAAAACATCTGCATTTTATCAACAAATTCGTCTCAGAAGACGAGCTTATGCAATACCTCACCGCTTGCCATATCTATGTAACTCCCTACCTGAATGAAGCGCAAATCACCAGTGGAACACTTTCTTACGCAGTTGGTGCGGGAGCGGCAGTTGTTTCAACGCCTTACTGGCATGCTCAGGAATTACTGGATGATAACAGAGGCAGGCTATTTAACTTTAAAGACTTTAACGCGTTAGCCGGGATAATCACAGAGCTTCTTGACAACGAGCCGAAGATAAACAGATTGAGAAGCAATGCCCTCCACTACGGAAAACACCTCAAATGGCCTAGTATAGGGCGCGACTATATCAGCCTTCTAAATCAGGCAATCAGCAAGCCGGTATACAGAAAAACCAAAATTGGCCTTCCTGAAAAGGACGAGCTACCACCGTTCAGCCTGTTGCATATCCGGCGGATGACTGATTATACCGGACTGATACAACATGCCAAATACGGCATTCCAAATTTCAAAGAAGGATATTGTCTTGACGACAACGCCAGGGCGCTTATCCTGATGCTGATGGCGAACCAGCAGTTTCAGAGTAAAGAACCGATTGAGCTTATCCCGATCTATCTCAGCTACATTCATTACATGCAGCGCGAGGATGGCTATTTCCGTAACTTTTTAAGCTTTAATCGCAACTATCTGGATGAAAAAGGATCCGAAGATTCGTTCGGCCGCACCATATGGGCACTCGGGTATCTCATAAATTCGGCGCCTAATAACTCATATCGCGAATTCGGACAGGAACTATTCAAATGTTCAATCCCTCATTTTAAAGACTTAAAATATCTCCGGGGAGCCGCCAACACCCTCATAGGCATTGCACTTTATCTTAAAGCGCATCCATCAGATGAAAGAATGATGAGTGAGCTCGACAGGCTCACCGCCGATATTATTGGCTCATACACGAAAGACAATAAAAGTAACTGGCAGTGGTTTGAAGACGTAATGACTTACGACAACGCGATCCTCCCTCTTTCGCTGATGCATTCAGCAGAGATTACCGGAAATGAAAAGGTAAAAAATATCGCATTTGAATCTATGGCGTTTCTTGAAAAAGTCACATTTCAAGACAACTTCTTTAGTCCTGTGGGTAATGATGGATGGCTCCATAAGAGCAAGCCGACACCGGTTTTCGATCAGCAGGCTATTGAAACCATGGGCATGGTGCTCCTGTACTATCAGACGTACCACTTAACCCAAAATCCAGAGATGCTTCGTAAAATGAATCTTTGCTTTATGTGGTTCCATGGCTATAATAAACTAAAGATATCACTGTATGATCCGGAAACAAGGGGATGTTGCGACGGCCTTCAGAAAGGCAAACTTAACAGGAACCAGGGAGCAGAAAGCACACTTGCTTACCTCATCTCTCATCTTACGGTTCTAAAGGCCCTGGATGAGGCCCCAATAGAATATAAATTAGCTGAAAAACAGCAGACGCCTGTTTACAGTAAATAAAGGTATCTTAGCGAACGTCTTCCGGCCGGAAATAGTTCCGTAGCCGGTAAATGCAGCAAATCCATCATCAATGAGAATCGCAGTACTCGCTCCTGTAGCATGGAGAACACCGCCCAGACATTATGGCCCATGGGAACAAATTGCCTCAAATCTCACAGAAGGGCTGGTCAGCTCGGGTTTTGATGTTACTCTCTTTGCTACTGCCGACTCTATAACCACTGCGAAACTTGATTTCATAACAGAAAAAGGATATGAAGAAGACAAGAGCCAGGATGCTAAAGTCCTTGAGTGTCTTCACATCAGCAATCTGATGGAGAAAGCTTCACATTTCGACATCATCCATAACCATTTTGACTTTCTTCCACTAACCTGGTCACGTTTAATATCTACGCCGCTGATCACTACCATTCATGGCTTCTCATCACAGAAAATAATCCCTGTTTTTAAAAAGTACAATAAAAACAGTCATTATATTTCTATCAGCAATGCCGACAGAAGTCGGGAGCTTGATTATCTGGCAACAGTATACAACGGAATCAATACGGCAGAATTCACGCTTAATCAAACTCCGGGCGACTATCTCCTCTATTTCGGCCGTATACACCATGATAAAGGAACAGCCGAAGCTATTCAGATAGCGTTAAACACAAAAAAGAGGCTTATTATTGCGGGTATAATCCAGGACGACAACTATTTCGAAACCTATGTCAGACCGCATCTTGGAGATCAGATACAGTTTATAGGTGCTGCGGGACCTGAAAAGCGGAACGAACTCATGGGTAATGCCAGCGCGTTGCTCCATCCTATAAATTTCAGAGAGCCATTTGGAATGAGCGTAGC
>DALYUO010000077.1:13342-13856 GCA_031981225.1 Pararcticibacter sp. | reverse complement strand
TGATTTGCGGCACCCCGGTGATCGCCTTTAACAAAGGATCAATGCCAGAACTCATAAAGCACGAAGAAACCGGCTTCCTGGTAAATTCTCTTGAAGAGGCAATAGAAGCAGTGGCCGGAATACCTAAGATCAACCGGTCTGCATGCCATCGCTGGGCAGCATCCCGGTTCTCAAAAGAAAAAATGGTGAGTGACTATATTGAAGCTTATCAAAAAGTAATAAAAAGTTAAGAGCCAGAAAGTCCTTTTTAGCTATCACTCTTCAGCTTTTCAATAAGCGAATTCAAATCCACCATTGCAAATGAAGATGAATAGTCAGACAAACCATAAGGAATAATAAGCTTGCCGTTATTAATAATAGAGCCGCATGAATACACAACATTGGGCACATAGCCTTCACGCTCATCACGGTTAGGAACAAGCAAAGGTTCTTTCAGCCGGCCTATTTCCACCTGAGGGTTTTCCAGATCGAACAAGCTTGCACCAAGGCAGTAACGACGCATCGGACCGACTCC
>DALYUO010000077.1:12929-13332 GCA_031981225.1 Pararcticibacter sp. | reverse complement strand
CAATTGGAGATCCGCAGTTGCCAATCTGAACAAATTCCCAGTTGTATTTAGGTGACTGCAGCAGAACAGGATTTTCCCACACGGTGATGTTCTTTGAGTACATGATATAGTTGTTCCAGCCATCTATTCGCGACATCATTACATAGTTGCCATTAATCTTCCGGGGGAAAAGTGCAAGATTCTTGTTCTGGGCTCCATTTCCGTATAAAGGTCGGATCTTGAAGTCATAAAAATTTCTGGTTTCCAGCAGTTTAGGCATAATAAGAGAACCGTCAAAAGCTGTATAAGTAGCATAGTATATTATCCGCCCGTCATCTTCAACAAACTTCACAAACCTCGCATCCTCAATTCCTTTTCTCTCAAGCTCCGAAAACGGAAAAATCACCCGATCGGTAATGTCTGT
>DALYUO010000077.1:12393-12918 GCA_031981225.1 Pararcticibacter sp. | reverse complement strand
ATCTTTTCATACTGTAACTTTTTATAGTCATCCTCTTCCTGTTGCCGCAATTCATTTATCAGCTTTCTGAGAGTGGCGTATTCAAAATGTTCATCAAGGCGTTTTTCCATATCGGCCAGAACATCTACATCGATTAAAGATGCAGCTGCTTTCTCGAAAAATAGCTGTTTGTTATATCTGGCGTTTCGAATAACCTCTGCTTCGTCGATATAATTACCAACAGGAATTACGTGTATATTATTTTGTTTATCAATCAATGCTTTTCTGAAAACGATAGAGGAAATATGTCCTTCACCTACAGCTCTGAAGCTTATTATAAGTCGCTTCTCACCATCCTCAAGATCGGTTTGATCAGGGTCTTCTACAATTGATGGATTAAAGAAAGCCGCCGATTCAATAGAATATTCATGGGTAAAGAAGGATCCTATCAGCAGACGACGATATGGCTTTACTTCATCGTAATCAATATTGAGCTGATCGAATAAAAATTTCAGCTTATTGCAGTGCCTGTGAAGGAGCTTCGTG
>DALYUO010000077.1:8688-12383 GCA_031981225.1 Pararcticibacter sp. | reverse complement strand
ACGGTGTCTTTTTGAATACTCCTGTAGTATCGGAGATATAATCCCAAAGATCTCCTCCTCCCCAATGGCCATTACACGCCGGATAATCTCCTTAGCTCGCTCTTCTCCATTAAAAAAAAACCGGGCTATAACCCTTTTAGAATCCGGATAAACTTTAACAGGTACTCTCTCAATAGGAATCCTCATAAATAAACAAGTATAAATTACGGTGCTAAGTTAGCATCAATGTTAATAGAATAATAATTGTTGGTATAAACTCTCTAACAGATTTTTACCTGTATCGTTTCATTGCTACACCTGCATCCTGCTCCTTTTAATCAGATAAGCTTGCAATACCTGCGAGAAGCCGGCTGAAATATCAGCATCTATCAAATCTATATGATACTGCGCACACTTAAGCTGAAGTTCTTTCCGGTAGTTCGCAACCGATGTTATATATTTTTCCTTAATCTCCATAGGATGAAGCTTAACTTCTTCCCCGGTTTCCACATCAATAAAACGATATGGCCGGTTTTTAAAGTCAAACTTAACTTCGTGTCTAAAGTCGAGAACGTTAAATACAATCACCTCGTGCTTGTTGTGCTTTAAATGCTGGAGCGCCCCAAATAATGCCGACTGCCCTTCAGCAGAGACAGCAGATTCAAGCATATCGCTGAAAATGATGACCATCGACCTTTTGTGCAAAAGTTCTGCAATCTCGTGTAATGCCGAAACCACATCTGTTTTTGTACCCAGCTTGTCCAGCTTCATCATTCTCTCAAGTTCGGCAAAAAGATATCTCAGATGAACCGTAGTAGATTTAGAAGGTGAAGAAAACTCGAGTTTATCAGAAAAGCAGCTTAAGCCAAAAGCATCGCGTTGCTTCTTAAAAAGATACATTAATGCTGCTGCTGAACAAGCAGAAAAGACAAATTTGTTATAATCCCGGTGGGGATAATACATAGAAGATGAAATGTCAATCACTAACTGACACCGAAGGTTTGTTTCTTCTTCAAAGCGTTTAACAAATAGTTTATCTGTGCGGCCATACAGCTTCCAGTCTATATTTTTAACAGACTCGCCGCTATTGTAGAGACGATGCTCGGCAAATTCTACAGAGAAACCATGAAATGGACTTTTATGAGGACCGGTAATAAACCCCTCTACTACTTGTCTTGCCAGCATCTCAAGATTCACCTCCCATCCCCCTTCAGGAAAGCCCCTTAAAAACGAAGCTGCTTTCATTTCAGCCATAACTTAATCTCTTGTAGAAACATAAAGTACAAAAAAGCCGGCTTTAAAAAAAGCCGGCCTATACTAATTGTTGTCTGTCAACTTATGCGAGTTGCTTGCTCAATTTATCAGAAAGTACTGATTTTGGAACAGCGCCAATCTGCTTATCTACAATTTCTCCGTTCTTAAAGAACAATAACGCAGGAATATTACGGATTCCGAACTTCATGGAAACACCTGGATTGTGATCCACGTTCACTTTTCCCACAACTACTTTACCATCATATTCTTTGGATAATTCTTCAACAACCGGCCCTACCATACGGCATGGTCCGCACCATTCAGCCCAAAAGTCAACCAATACAGGTTTGTCAGATTTCAGCACCACTTCTTCAAAGTTTGCATCTGTTATTTCTATAGCCATTTTTAAATAATTTACAGGTTAAGAATCAAAGTTAAATATACAATAACCTTACCACAAATCAACAGCGACATTGTGACAGCTAAATGAAAAAGCATACCGCCGCCAGTCCGACCGCGCCGCGCTGTTAATTAAGCTTGAAAGTGAGGTTCTTTAAATGAAGCTGCTCAAGAAATTCATTACTCGGAAATATCTTCAGACTTTTAGAAGGCATCTCTATCGATATCGTCTCCTCAAGATCGTACACTGCGAATTTAAGCTGACAGTTTCTGTTAATATTTTGTTGTTCGTTTGCCTTTACTATACAATCCATTTCCGTAATAAAGCTCTCCGACAACTCATGTAAAGGCAGCTGAATAGTTAGGCACCGTGCCATCTTGTCCCTGAGGTCAGAAAGCAGGGTAATCTGAATAACTTTAAACTCCCAGTTGTCCTTTTGCCTGAAACGCTCACAGATCATCCCTTTAACTTGTAGAAAGTATCCGTCGGCGAAAAACAACTTTTGTTTCACATACTCCTCTCCAAACATTACAATCTCAAAAGAGTCGCTATAATCCTCAAGCATCATCGAGCCAAAAGGCTTACCCGTTTTTGTTGTCCGGTGTTGCGCATTTGAAACAAGTCCCCCGATAACGATCTCGCGATTCTTTATTTTATTAAATTCTTCCGCATCAGCCGCCAGCATTTCGCCACTTTTCGCCTTATTGATCAGAGAAAGATGCTTAATCTGATGTGAGCAGAAATGATCAAGCTCAAACTTATAATTATCCAGGGGGTGGCCGGTAAGGTAAATACCGATCATATCCTTTTCATACTTCAGTTTATCGAGCAGTCCCCAATCGGGGCATTCCGGCATCTGAGGTTCGGGTATGTTTGCATCCGAGGTTCCGCCGAACAGCGAAGCCTGAGAGCTGTTCAGACTGTTCTGATAATCGTTATTATACTTAATCAGACGTTCTATACCATTATAAGGAGAATTTTCTGGCTTAAAGAAAAACTGAGCACGGTGATAACCGAAGCAATCAAAAGCTCCGCTATAGACCAGGTTTTCGTATACTTTTTTATTTACCGTTCTCGAATTTACCCGTCGTGCAAAGTCATTAATATTCTCATATGGTCCATTCGCTTCACGCTCCTCAATAATACTTTCAACAGCTTTCTCACCTACACCTTTTACTCCCGACATGCCAAAGCGGATCTCACCTTTCTTGTTCACACCAAAACTAAGTCCCGATTCGTTGATATCCGGCCCAAGAACAGGAATCCCCATTTTACGGCTCTCCTCCATAAAAAAGGAGATCTTCTCAATATTATTTTGGTTGTTAAGTACCGCTGCCATGTACTCTGCAGGGTAATGTGCTTTCAGATAAGCTGTCTGGTAGGCCACAAAGGCATAACAGGTTGAGTGCGATTTATTGAAGGCATATGAAGCAAAAGCTTCCCAGTCTGTCCATATCTTTTCAAGCTTTTTCTCATCATGCCCCTTATTCTTCGCATTCTCAATAAACTGTGGCTTTAGCTTATCGAGTGTTTTGCGGTCCTTCTTTCCCATCGCCTTACGTAATACGTCGGCATCCCCTTTGGTAAAGTTGGCAAGCTTTTGGGAAAGAAGCATCACCTGCTCCTGATATACTGTAATTCCGTAAGTATCCGCCAGGTATTCTTCCATATCGGGCAGGTCATATGAAACCTGCTCCCGGCCGTGCTTACGTGCGATAAAATTCGGAATATATTCTATTGGTCCCGGCCTGTAAAGGGCATTCATGGCAATCAAGTCCTCAAACTTATCGGGCTTAAGCTCGCGCAGGTACATCTGCATCCCGTCACTTTCAAACTGAAAAGTGCCGTTCGTATCGCCGTGCTGGTAAAGTTCAAACGTCTTCTCGTCGGTGAGCGAAATATTGTCTATCTCTATTTCAACACCATAGTTCTGTTTAATTAAACGCAGGGCATCTTTGATGATAGTCAGCGTTTTGAGACCAAGAAAGTCCATCTTGATGACCCCTGCATCCTCAATAACCCTCCCGTCGAACTGAGTGATCAGCAGGCTGGAGTCCTTTAC
>DALYUO010000077.1:6751-8655 GCA_031981225.1 Pararcticibacter sp. | reverse complement strand
TTCATCTACCTGGTTAAAAGCTTCTTTAAGAGTGATACCAAGTGTATCAGGTACCAGTTTCTTTAAGGCATTGACCTCCGGCAGAGGAACATCCAGCACCCTTGCAACATCCTGTATGCTGGTACGGGCAGCCATAGAGCCGTAGGTAACAATCTGTGCCACCTGGTTTTTCCCATATTTATCTACAACATAATCAATTACCTTTTGACGGCCCTCATCATCAAAGTCCGTATCAATATCGGGCATCGACTTCCTGTCCGGATTAAGAAAACGCTCAAACAGCAGATTATATTTAATAGGGTCTATATTCGTAATCCCGATACAGTAGGCAACAACAGATCCCGCCGCAGAACCACGACCAGGCCCGATAAACACTCCCAGATCACGGCCAGCCTTAATAAAGTCCGATACGATGAGAAAGTAGCCCGCAAAGCCCATGATCTTGATGGTATTCAGCTCAAAGTCCAATCGCTCCTGAACTTCAGGTGTGATATCCTTGTACCGCTGCCGCGCACCTGTCATGGTCAAATGCCTCAGATACTCCCACTGGTTCAGCACATCATCAGCATGTATCTTAAACTCTGCAGGTATCGGGAAGTTGGGCAGAAGAATATCCCGTTTCAACTTCAAATGTTCCACCTTGTCCACAATCTCATTGGTATTATCCAAAGATTGTGGCACATCGTGAAACAGCTGTGCCATTTCTGCCTGTGTTTTAAAATAGAACTGATCATTCGGAAAACCGAAGCGATAGCCCTTTCCTCCTTCTTCGTCGGTTGCAATAGGCGTGCTTTGCATATCGCCAGTATTTACACAAAGCAAAATATCATGCGCATTCGCATCCTGCTGATCCACATAATGTGAATCATTGGAACAGATCACCTTTACATTATGCTTTTTAGCGAACTTCAGTAGTGTTTCGTTAATAGTCAGCTGTTCCGGAATATTGTGACGCTGCAATTCAATATAGTAATCCTCGCCAAACAGGTCGAGCCACCATTTAAATTCTTTCTCAGCTTCCTCTTCCCCTTTCTTCAGGATTGCCTGCGGAACCGATGCTCCGATACAACAACTGGTAGCGATAAGCCCTTCATGATACTTCAGAATGAGTTCCTTATCAATACGCGGCCATTTACTGTACAGACCTTCCATATACCCCAGCGAGCAAAGTTTCACAAGATTCTTATAGCCCTGTGCATTCTTTGCGAGAAATAGCTGATGATAACGAACGTCCCTGTTCTCCTTAGTAAACTGTTTTTTATGCCTGTCATCTACCACATAAAACTCGCAGCCAACAATCGGCTTCACATTATGCTTTCCTGCTTCAGCTACAAACTTAAATACACCGAACATGTTACCATGATCCGTAATGGCGAGGGCTTTCATTCCATCTGCAGCAGCCTTCTTGTAAAGTTTTGAAATATCTGCGGCTCCGTCGGGCAATGAAAACTGGGTATGTACGTGTAAATGAGAAAATTCCGGCATCTCTGATCGTTCTAAAAAAGACTTTACGAAGTTATTAAAAAATCAGCTATGTACCGGGCAGTGTTGAAATTTTAGGGAATTTACCGTAATGGACAGAGCCGGGCAAAGCGCTTTTAGCGGATGCTGTTCACAGCAATTTTAGCAGAAAGCAAGGCAAGAGGTATTCCACCGCCGGGGTGCACACTTCCGCCCGCAAAGTAAAGCCTTTTGATTTTGCCGGTAAAGTTAGGGTGTCGTAAAAAAGCTGAAAAACGATTGTTAGAACCAGAGCCATACAGAGAGCCGCAATATGAGAAAGTTTGTGACTCTATGCTCCGCGGATCAAGAATATTCTCAGTACAGATAAGCGACTGCACATCGGCTTTGAGATTACGGCTTAGCTTGGCAATAATATCCTTGCGGGCTTCCGCAATCAAACT
>DALYUO010000077.1:6095-6741 GCA_031981225.1 Pararcticibacter sp. | reverse complement strand
GCCCGGCGTTAGAAGGCACATTGATCATTACAAACCAGTTTTCACATCCTGGAGGCGCATCAGCGGAATTATATTTCGAACTGATGTTCACATACACAGTTGGGTCTTCATATACTTTCCCATCCTGCCAGATTGCTTTAAATTCCTCCCTGTAATTCTCGCTGAAGAAGATATTATGAAGGTCCAGTTCAGGAAAACTGTGCCTGATACCCCAGTAAAAAATCAAAGCGGAGCTGCTCCTTTCTTGTTTCAATATCCGTTTTGGAGGAAGCTGATCTTTTAGCAACTTTTTATAAGTGAACCACACATCCATATTGGAGATCACAAGATCTGCTTCTGAAACCAGGTCATTTACCAGAACTCCTCTTACCTGTGCATCCCTCACAATAATTTCCTGCACAAGTGTGTTGTAATGGAATTTCACACCCTGATCTTCCGCAAGCTTTACTAAAGACTTCGTAATACTGTACATCCCGCCTTCCGGGAACCAGGCTCCGAAGTGTTGTTCCAAATGCGGTATAATATTGAGGGTTGCCGGCGCCCGATACGGATCTGACCCGTTATACGTAGCGTAGCGGTTAAAAAAACGAACTGTTTTGCTGTCCTTGAAAACCGAACTGTTTGCTTCGTTCATTGTCCGGAACGG
>DALYUO010000077.1:3299-6085 GCA_031981225.1 Pararcticibacter sp. | reverse complement strand
CTATAGCCGGCATCCTGAGAAATGACATCAGCGTTGGCAAGCGCAGATAGGTACTGAGTTTATGAAGTGATCTTTCGAGAAAAACATGATGTGTAATTGAGTATATATTTCTGCTTTTCTTTAAGAAGGATTTAACCGACTTCGCTGTATCAACCGTTTTATTTTCAATTTCAGATGCAAATTTATCTTCATCCGCCCAGGCAGTAATGCGCACTCCATCTTCATAAAAATAGCGGCAAACGACATCAAGTTTGCTATAAGAAAAATATGCCGAAGGTTTTTTTCCCGCCAGAAGAAAAAGCTCATCGACATACTGGGGCATGGTAAACAGACTCGGACCGGCATCAAACCTGAAGCCCCCAGTCACGAACTCCGACAACTTACCGCCGGCATACGGGTTAGCTTCATAAACATCCACTTCATACCCCTTTGCCCTTAGGCGAATAGCCGAAGCAATGCCGGCAATGCCGGCACCAATAACAACTGCTTTATTTGTCTTTAAGCCCACAGAGTGTGTTGTTTCTACACGCCTTTTCCCCGGTTCACAAAATAGGCAACGACCGAGGCCAGTATGAAAAGGAGCGTTATCACTAAAAGCCCCATCATTTTCCGCTTGTTCTTGTCCTTAAGAGCAATATAGAAGTAGAAGCCCAACAGCGGGACTGCAAAAACAATAACAAAAAGTAATGTAGTTACCAGCATTTCAATTCAGGTTAAAAGTTCATCCGTGCGAGAGGGGCAATATCCTGTGAAGCAAAGTCTTTGTTCATATATTTATAATACCCCGCAATCGCAATCATAGCAGCATTATCTGTACAGTACTGAAAAGCCGGGATAAAAACAGACCATTTATATTTCTCCGCAGCCTCCTGCATCATAGCACGAAGCCCTGAATTCGCCGATACGCCACCTGCAATGGCAATATCATTAATCCCATATTGTTTCGCAGCCTTTCTCAGCTTATTAATTAAAATGGTAATGATACGGTACTGCACAGAGGCGCAGATATCGTTCATATTATTCTTCAAAAAGTCAGGATCTGCCTTTAGCCTGTCCCTCACAAAATAAAGAATAGATGTTTTCAACCCGCTGAAGCTAAAGTCGAGACCAGGAATCTGAGGTTCAGGAAAAGGAAACGCCAGAGGATTTCCTTCACGGGCGTATTTATCGATCAGCGGCCCGCCAGGATAGGGCAGGCCGAGTATTTTTGCTGTTTTATCAAAAGCTTCTCCGGCGGCATCGTCATTCGTCTCACCAACAATTTCCATATTAAAGAAATCACGTACCAGGACAATTTGAGTATGCCCTCCCGAGACGGTGAGACAGAGGAAAGGAAAGGCTGGTTTGGAGTCGTCAATAAAATGAGCAAGAACATGCGCCTGCATGTGGTTTACCTCTACAAGGGGGATGCCATTGGCAAGTGCAAAAGCTTTCGCAAAAGAAGTACCAACAAGCAGCGAACCTAAAAGACCCGGGCCGCGTGTAAAAGCAACTGCATCAATGGCTTTTTTGTTTATTTTTGCTGCCGCAACAGCCTCCTGAACAACAGGAATAATATTTTGTTGGTGCGCCCTGGAGGCTAGTTCCGGTACGACCCCTCCAAATTTTTGATGAACCGCCTGTGTTGCGATAATATTAGACCGCATTATACCGTCTATACAGATAGCTGCAGAGGTTTCGTCGCAGGATGATTCGATAGCAAGAATTGTAGCCAAACCGGATATATTATTTATTGTTGTGATTAATTAAACTGCAAAACTATTAAAAAACTACTTAAAATAACATTATGGACGCTATCGGTAATTATTCTGCTGATGGTATCCCTGTTTGTTGCATTGCAGTTTAAGCCTGTACAGACCTATATAGCCAAGAGAACTGCAAAATATCTTTCAAAAGAGCTGAATACTCGGGTAGATATTAGTTCTCTATACATCAAACCGTTTAAATCAGTGGTACTGGAGGGTCTTTACCTTCAGGACCTCGACAAAGATACTTTATTATACGCTCCAAAGTTCAGTGTCGATCTCAATCTTTTGTCAATACGGCTCCGTAAAATATCTGTAAATACGGCTCAGCTCGATAATGGAAGGTTCTTTCTCAAAAAGTATAAGGACGGAACTACCAACCTTCAGTTTATCATCAACTATTTCGACTCGGGTAAACCGAAGCCAAAAAAGAAACCCTCTAAAAAGCCTTACGACATTACGTTCGACAGGATCGTCTTAAACAATACCGCCTTAAGATACCGCAACTTCAACAGCAACGATACAATAAAGGGAATAAATTTTAATGATGTCTCTCTGTTCAACCTTAATACAACCGTTCTGAACCTCGACACTAAAAACCATATTTTCAAAGCGGGAATAAGGAATATGAGCTTCAGAGAGAAGAGTGGCTTTTATTTGAAGAATCTAAGCGCCGATGCGGTTATCGACAGCAATAGCATGGAATTCAATAAATTACTCCTGCAGGCTGGCAATACCACTATCAGAAACTACCTTTTGATGAAGTATTCGCGATTTGGCGATTTCAATAATTTCGTTAAAAAAGTATACGTAAAGGGCAACTTTAAAAACACAACCATTTATTCAAAAGATGTCGCTTTTTTCTCTGACGCGCTTCGCCGGATGGATATCAGCGTTAGAGTTAATGGTAATTTAAGTGGCTACGTTAATAATATTAAAGCCCGTAACTTTTCAGTTAAAGCGGGGCAGGCTACGTACATCCGCGGCAACTTTGATATTAAAGGACTCCCCTACATCAATAAAACCTATTTGGATCTCGAT
>DALYUO010000077.1:0-3289 GCA_031981225.1 Pararcticibacter sp. | reverse complement strand
TTCACTAACAAGAAGGACGCAGACTATATCATGAAAGGGATATCCGGCCAGTCTGGCCTCGTCCCTCCTATCGCGGGCAAGCTTGGCAATGTTAATTTCAAGGGCAGGTTTACAGGTTTCATAAAAAACTTCCGGGCGAAGGGAGAAATCAAAACAAGTTTAGGCAGAATTATTCCGGATGTCAGGGTGAACCTGAACGGTGTAGCTGCATACTCGGGAACTATTAAAGCTGTTGATTTCAATCTGGGCGAGTTGCTCGAACAAAAAGATCTTGGAAGAGCTACTCTTACCGCCAGCATCAAGGGTCAGGGTATCCGCTTGAATCAATTGAAAGAAGAACTTGATCTCAAAGCGGACTATATCCACTTCAGAGGATACAGGTACTCCAACATCAAAGTAGATGGTAACGTAGGCAACAAGATATTCAAAGGAATCATTGGAATAAATGATCCGAATCTTAAGCTTGGGTTTAACGGCATTATTAATCTTGGGCCAAAACTACCTGAATTCAACTTCAACGCAGATATACGTCATGCTAATCTTCGGAAGCTGGGATTCGCAAAAGACACTCTCGTTGCTGAAGCGAATTTCAGGACAAACTTCAAGGGAAGTAATTTGAACAATATTGATGGAACTCTGGAATTAAGCAGATTGAGGCTCACCAGTCCCGATAGCTCCCTTCTTGTCAATTCAGTCAGCCTTACAGCGTCGGGTGTCGGAAACGCCCGTTTAATCGCTATTAACTCCGACATACTGGAGGCCAACCTACGGGGAGAGATCGACCTTAACACGCTGCCTTCCTATTTTGTCTCCATAGTTAAACGTTATATACCCTCATTAAAAACATCCGCTATTAAGATAGGTTCCCAGAATTTCAATTTCTATCTCAGAGTGAAAGACTTTGCTCCTTTTACGATGCTGTTCATGCCGGACCTGAAGATCCCGGAAGGAGCTGTTTTTTATGGACGTTTTATTTCGGCGGACAGTGTAGCTGCACTCAACGGATCAAGCCCTCTGATTCAATACAAAAAAATCAAGATAAATAACTTCATTCTTGACGAGTCCGCCTCCAGGAATGCGCTGAACATCTTTCTTACGGCCGACCGGATCGATATTACCGACAGCCTGTACATAAAAAACATAAACATCGCCAACATATTTCATAACGACAGTCTGGCACTGAACGTGAAGCTTTCAGACAAAAATGCTACAAACCAGCTTGACTTGAACGGACTGGTTGAATTTGGAAGCGACACATTAGCCAGGTTGAGTATTCTTCCTTCCGATATAATTATCAATCAGGAGGTTTGGAAAGTCCCCGAACAAGTAAAGTTCAGATTTGATAAGGGGAAGGTCTTCGTTCAGGAGTTTGAACTAAGCAGAGATAATCAGTTGTTAACTATCGACGGCATCATTTCGTCCGACCCTCTTGATAAGCTGAAAGCCGACTTCAAACAATTTAAAGTTGCTACGTTCAACCCGGTAACCAGAGGAGCAGGCGTATCAATGACAGGTGAGATGAACGGCCACATCATCCTGTCTTCTGTAACCAAAAGACCAAAGATAGAATCGGAGCTTAAAATCGATTCATTAACGATGAATAATACCAGCATCGGCGACCTCAATTTGGTAGCCGACCTGGACAACGAAACCAAGCTGGTAAACGTCAATATGGACATTACAAAGAATGGTGAACAAACCATGAATGTAAAAGGAACCTATGACGCAGGGGCAGAAAAAAACACGCTGGACCTGACTCTGCTAATGGAGGACAATCAACTGGTAATTTTTCAACCTTTTATCCGGCATCTGGTATCTAACGTAAGCGGACTGGCTTCAGCCAGGCTTAATGTAACTGGAAATGTATTGGCCCCCCGGATCGACGGAACGCTAAGCTTGAAAGACGCGAAATTAACAGTAAATTACCTTAAAACCCCTTACAGCATAACCGACGAAGTATCTGTAAGTAACAGTATCATACAAATCAACGATCTAGAGTTAACAGATATAAAAAGCAATAAGGCCACCGCCAACGGCACTGTTGATATGAGGAACCCTGGGAATCCTATAATTGATATTGCAATTCGAGCAAATCACTTTATGGCGCTCAACACCACTGCAAAAGATAATCCTCTTTATTATGGTACCGCATACGCGACCGGCGTCTTCCGATTTAAGGGGCCAACAAATAATATGAGGATTGATATCAATGCTAAAACAGAAGAAGGAACGATATTTAACATCCCTCTCAATGCCTCTGAAACTGTTGCTAATAACGATTTCATTACTTTCGTTTCAAAGGATTCGACATTCACACCTAAAAACCAGTCGTTCTTCCTTCCAGGCCTGGTGCTCAACATTGACCTCGCAGTAGATGAGAATTCTATTGTAAATATATTTACCAGTCTTGGCAGACTAAATGGCCGCGGAAACGCTGCCATCAATCTTAAGATTACCAGCCAGGGTGATTTTGAAATGTATGGAGACTATCTTATCTCCAGTGGCAAATTTCAGCTTACGGCTCAGGACTTTATTAACAAGATTTTCGACTTGAGCCAGGGCGGCTCTATCCGCTGGACGGGGGACCCGGCCGACGCCCTGATTAATCTTAAAGCAGTTTATTCTTTAAGGACCGACATCAGGCCTCTCTATATGGCAGCCGGGCGGGCCGCCAATGAGGGGCGGGTTCATACAGAAGCGATTATGAACCTGAGCGGAAACCTCACCCGCCCCGACATTACTTTCGACATTAACTTCCCTTCAGATGCGTATATAAAAGACGAACTTCAAAGTTATTTTAACGATGTAAACAACAAGAACACCCAGGCCTTAAGTTTGATCGTCAGAAGGTCTTTCTCTCCAAATAGCGGCGGGGTGAACGTTCAGGCGGTCAACTCCACGCTGATAAGTGCGGGGACTGAACTTTTTGTTAATCAGTTTAACAACATATTGGCTCAATGGCTTAACCTCAATTTCGTCGACCTCAATATCCGGTCGTTTAACGAAGCCAGTGCATCTTTCAGATTCCTCAAAGATCGTCTGGTTATTACCGGGGGCGTTACCGACAGAAGAGCCGACGTGAATGATTATAATATCATTGGCAATACTGTTACACGCGACGTGGAAATGCTTTACCTGATACAAAAGGATGGCAGTCTCACAGCCCGGATATCTAACAGACTGAACAACCGCAATTTTTTAAATCCCGATCAGGAATACATAAATGCAGTAGGCTTGGTCTACCGGCAGGATTTTGAAACCTTTTCAGAATTCCTCAGAGCTCTGATCG
>DALYUO010000076.1:17952-19573 GCA_031981225.1 Pararcticibacter sp. | reverse complement strand
CAGATACCAGCAGACAGCCCGCAAACGAGGGACCTACTCACCCGTTCATAAGCTGCACACAAGGCTTATTCCACTGCACAGCAACTATGAGCTCTGGATTAAGGCCGACTCTACACTTCCGGTTCATTTACATCGTAAGGCGCTGATTGTTGATTCAAGAGGCTTATCTCAGGGCGGCGCCTATGAGAATGGTTATGTAAAAGGGAATCCGCGGACTTTCGGTGATTTTTATATTACCGTCGACACCATCGCTCCTTCCATCCGGCCGGTCAATATCAGCGACGGCAAGTCGATGAAGGAACTGAGCAGGATAAGCTTTAAAATCTCAGACAATCTTTCGGGTATCCGCTCCTTCAACGGAACGATAGACGGGCAATGGGTATTAATGGAGTTCGATCCGAAGACAGCCCGATTGTGGCATGCTTTTGATGATAAAACCGTTCCCGGAAAACATCATTTCCAATTGGTGGTTACTGATATGATGATGAACTCTAAAACCTTTAACGCTACATTTTATAAGTAAAACTATGTCAGAATTAAAAGAAGGAGACAAAGCTCCTGATTTCACAGCGAAAGACCAGAATGGCAAAAGCGTTTCTCTTAGTGATTATGCCGGTAAAGATGTGATTCTTTACTTTTACCCCAAGGATGATACGCCGGGTTGTATAGCCGAAGCATGCAACTTCAGGGATAATTACCAGGCCTTGCAGCAACAGGGCTATATCGTCATTGGTGTAAGTACGGATGATGAAAAGTCGCATCAGAAGTTTTCTGCAAAATATGATCTGCCTTTTACCTTAATCTCCGACGACGAAAAGAAAATCGTAGAGGCTTATGGCGTATGGGTCGAGAAAAACATGTACGGCAAGAAGTACATGGGTACTGCCCGCAAAACCTTTGTTATAGCGAAAGATGGTAGCATTCGCAAGATCATCAGCAAGGTTGATACAGCTAATTCTTCTCAGCAGGTGCTTGAGTTAATTGACAATGGATAATGGACAGTTGACAAGGGACAATGGACAAGGGACAATTGACAAGGGACAATTGACAAGGGACAAGGGACAATGAATAATTTTTAATAAATCACATTCCATTTTCAACTGTCAACTGACAATTATCAATTGTCAATTAACAAACAAAAAAGGGAGAAGCGAGCTTCTCCCTTTTTTGTTTGTTATCAGCCTTTTTTACGGGCTATTACTTTTTGTACAGCGGCGATAATATGATCGCTGTCGAGGCCATATTTCTTCATTAGGTCGGCTGGTGTACCACTTTCGCCAAATGAGTCGTCTACGGCTATATATTCCTGTGGAGAAGGATTATTCTTCACCAGTAACTGGGCAATGCTGTCACCAAGTCCGCCAAGACGGTTATGCTCTTCGGCAGTAACCACGCATCCGGTTTTGGCAACTGATTTCAACACAGCTTCTTCGTCGAGTGGTTTAATCGTATGGATATTGATGATCTCGGCATCGATGCCCATCTCTGCAAGTTTTTCACCAGCGAGGATAGCTTCCCACACAAGGTGACCGGTAGCAAAAATGCTCACGTCTTTACCTTCGTTCACTGTCCACGCTTTACCGATTTCGAACTTCTGATCAGGATCAGTGAAGATTGGCAT
>DALYUO010000076.1:12441-17942 GCA_031981225.1 Pararcticibacter sp. | reverse complement strand
ATCTTCGAGGATTTGGTGCGTTGCGCCATCTTCGCCCAAAGTTAGACCAGCATGAGATGCACATATTTTTACATTCTTGTTGGAGTAGGCGATCGACTGGCGGATCTGGTCGTACACCCTTCCGGTAGAGAAGTTGGCAAAAGTCCCGGTAAACGGAATTTTACCGCCGATAGTCATTCCAGCGGCCATACCCATCATGTTTGCTTCGGCGATACCCACCTGGAAGAAACGTTCAGGGAATTCTTTAATGAAGGCCTCCATTTTAAGAGAGCCTACAAGGTCGGCACAAAGCGCCACCACGTTCTCGTTTCTTTTACCAGCTTCCAGTAAGCCGGCTCCGAAGCCCGAACGTGTATCTTTTTTTTCTGTGAAAGTATATTTTTTCATTAGAATATCTAATCCTGCATTATATTATCTGTCGTATTAATAATCCCCCAATGTGCATTCCAGTTGTCCAAGTGCAAGGGCAAGCTGTTCGTCATTCGGAGCAACACCATGCCACTTGTGCGAACCCATCATAAAGTCGACACCGTGCCCCATATTGGTTTGCATCAGGATCATGATCGGTTTCCCCTTAAATGCCTTTGTTTTAGCAAGCTCGAGTACCCTGATCACATCTTCCATGTCGTTGCCGTTCATCTCAAGGACGTCCCATCCAAAAGCTTCCCATTTAGCCCTGAGATTACCTAAAGAAAGTACTTTTTCTGTAGGGCCATCAATCTGCTGTCCGTTAACGTCAATAGTAGAGATCAGGTTGTCGACCTTATTGTGAGGAGCAAACATGGCAGCCTCCCAGATCTGGCCTTCCTGAAGCTCGCCGTCGCCATGAAGGGAAAAAACAAGAGAAGTATCTTTATTCAGCTTTTTTGTAAGAGCAGCGCCTATAGCAGCCGACATACCCTGTCCGAGTGAGCCTGAAGCAATCCGGATTCCGGGAAGATGTTCGTGTGTAGTCGGGTGGCCCTGAATTCTGGAATTGATCTTACGAAAAGTACCGAGTTCCTTAACATCAAAATACCCCGCCCGTGCCAGTACACTATACCAAACGGGAGAAATGTGGCCGTTTGAAAGGAAGAATAAGTCCTCTCCTACGCCATCCATTTTAAAATCGGGGTTATGCTTCAGTACGTGGAAGTAAAGAGCAACAAAATAGTCCGTGCATCCCAACGACCCTCCAGGGTGTCCAGACTGGCACTGATGTACCATTCTAACGATATCCCTGCGAACCTGCTTCGCGACGCCGGTTAATTTTTCAATATCAGCTTTCATTTTTAATTGGAAAGCCACTAAAATAGGAAATTAAGTTGAAAGAGAAAAGTGTTTGATTGACAGTTAACAAGCATATTCACCCCTCACTCACTATATCTGAAGGTTTTCGATTTATCAACAAAGCAAGATATCGTTATTTTACGAAAGTTGCCAACTGTCCATTGTCAATTATCAATTGTCAATTGTCAATTCTCAACCTCCCGCCAGTTGCCGTCTTCCTTTATAATTTCGATTAGTTCATCAAGCGCATTTTCAGTGTTAACGCTCTTTTTCACTACCTGCTTACCACGATAAAGGGTGATCTTACCCGGCCCGGTTCCGACATAGCCGTAGTCGGCGTCGGCCATTTCACCCGGACCGTTCACGATGCATCCCATGATCCCTATTTTAACGCCTTTAAGGTGACTGGTTCGGCTTCGGATCATTTGTGTAGTTTCCTGAAGGTCGAATAAGGTCCTTCCGCAGCTCGGGCAGGAGATATACTCCGTTTTTGAGATTCTTGAACGTGTCGCTTGAAGAACTCCGAATGCAGTGCTCACTACCGCCTTCGGAGAAATATGGGGAGCATCGAGCCAGATCCCATCACCGAAGCCGTCGATTAGTAAGGCGCCGGCATCAGTAGCCGCGTATAGCTGAAAATCAGATTCACTTCCTTCCGAATAAGCTCTGCGGATAATTACCGGCACATTTACACCAGCATTCATCAGGGCGAAAAAGAACTGGCGCTGATCGGCCATTCCGTGAGCTTTGCTGGTTTCAAGTACCAAAACAAGCGTTTGATCTATAATCTCTTCAGAAAACGAGCCGTTTTGAAGGTCATCGTTTGTTATCCTGACGAGATTTAAAGCCTCATCCTTCTCCCCTGCTTCTTTATATTCTGGCAAAGTAAACAAGGGATGGCAGTTCTTTTTATTGGCCAGTTTGAGCCATGTACCGTAATTATATAGCTGTTTTAAATTGCCGGGCATGCTGAAAGAAGGAAGCTGATCGGCGAGGTACACAAAATCAACCGACTGCTCAGCCATATTATACTTGTCTAACAAAGCAGAAAATTCATACCCTGCAGCAGAAAGAACTTGTGGGTCGCGAAGATTGGAATGCGAAATATCAAATACCACCCGGGGCACCTGATGACCGCCAATGAACGTATTGAGCTCTGTAGACTCCCGCTTCTGATAGGAATAGGGTGAAAAGCCCACAGGCAAAGGGCTGCCCGCGCCTACGCTAAGAGGGGCCCTTTCTTCATACCGTTTTGCCAGGGCAATCGCTACAGGAGCTTCAAGCTCGGGATCCTCGGTCAGAGAAACGCGGATCGTGTCGCCAAGTCCGTCTTCCAGTAAAGTACCAATACCCACCGAAGACTTGATGCGACCGTCTTCGCCGTCGCCAGCCTCTGTAACACCAAGATGGAGCGGATAGTTCATTCCCTCTTTTTGCATTGTTTCTACCAGCAGCCGGTACGCCTGAACCATCACCTGAGGGTTGCTGGCTTTCATAGAGATCACAAGATTATAATAGCTGAGACTTTCGCACATCCTCATAAACTCCATCGCCGATTCAACCATACCACGCGGTGTGTCGCCATAGTAACTCATGATCCTGTCGGAGAGAGAGCCATGGTTTGTGCCAATACGCATCGCCGTACCATATTCCTTGCACACCTTCACTAGTGGTGCGAACTTTTGATAGATCCGGCCCAGTTCGGCTTCATATTCTGCGGGAGTATATTCAAGCTGGTCAAACCGCTTTTTGTCGGCATAATTGCCAGGGTTGATGCGTACCTTCTCAACAATACGGGCTGCTGCTTCAGCGGCATTAGGCGTAAAGTGAATATCAGCAATCAGGGGCACATCATATCCCCTCAACTTCAGTTCCTTTTTAATTTCCGCAAGATTCAATGCCTCCTTTATACTAGGCGCTGTAATACGTACGTATTCGCATCCAGCCTCAACCATCCGGATCGTTTGCTCTACAGTAGCTATCGTATCCATGGTATCGGTTGTGGTCATGCTCTGAATCCGGATAGGATTTTTGCCTCCAACCGGAATGTTTCCAATAGACACTTCCCTGCTAAGGAAACGGGAGTATTCAGTTAAAGAATTACAGTAAGTACCTTTCAGCGCAGTATTCGTTTCAGCTGTATTCATAAGATCTCTAAAGGAAGCAAATTTACAGATTTAATTGGTCTGATCAGAACCTAGGGGAGGCTTTAAATTTCCAAAACGGGGTTTATGAATCGACCTATTCCGATGTATGATCTCCTTACATCCGCTTCGCTTCGTCCGCGTGCTTTAAGATTAAAAGAAAGTATATTGTGACAAGTATAAAGTAGAAGGGTACCGCCTTAATGCGTTAATTTTGTTTCGCATTAAAAGTAGCCTTTTTTAATGTCAACCGAAAAGAATTCCTTCTTTTTAATGCGCAAAAGCAGCTTTTACATTAAAAAGAATGAATTTTAATGTAAAACAATACCTTTGTATTGTGATTTATCAAATGAATCCCGACAGAAGCCAACCATGGAACAACCTTCCTGAGTTGCCAATAAATGAGGTATTATACAAAGACCTTGATATTTATGAACAGTTAGGCAATGCGAAAGCTTCCCTTGGAAGATTACATGGGAGAAGCATTGCAATCCCGAATCAGGGGATGCTTATCAATTCAATCAGCTTACAGGAAGCGAAAGCATCAAGTGCTATCGAAAATATTTTCACTACAGATGATGAACTTTATAAAGCATATAGTGAACAAAATGTCAACCTGACTAACGGTCCGGCGAAAGAAGTATTGCATTATAGGGAAGCACTATGGGAGGGCTTCAACTATTTGCAAAATGAGCAACAGCTGGACGTTAATTACTTTATCAGAATATACAGAATTGTCAGCCAGTTTTCCGACGGAATACGTACCCCGATAGCGCAAATCGTTATAAAAGAAGGAGGCACTGGTCCCAATGCAGGAAAGACGTTTTATACGCCGCCAAGGGGAAAAGGCATCGTTGAGGCTAAAATGGAAAATCTTATTGAGTTCCTCAATGATGATAAGGAATATCCTCTCGACCCTCTTCTAAAAATGGCTATTGGGCACTATCAATTTGAAGCTATTCATCCGTTCCGTGACGGCAACGGGCGTACAGGTCGTATCTTCAACATCAATTACCTGACACAAAAAGGTCTTCTGGATTACCCGATACTCTTTCTTAGTAAGTTTATTATCGACAACAAAGACGACTATTATGCCGGGCTTGCGGGAATCACGCAAAGGGGAAATTGGAAAACATGGCTGATGTATATACTTAAGGCTATAGAGGTTACCTCAAATATTACCTATGATAAGATCAATGATATCATATCTGCCAAAGATGCTATTCTTAACGCAATCGAAACGGATACCGATATTCAGCGTCCGGATCAACTTGTTGCTGCGATCTTTACTCAGCCATTTACTAAGGTCAAACATTTAGTAGACAGCCGTACCTATGCAGAGAACACCGCAAGACGGTACCTGGAACAATTGACAGATATGGGTATATTGGAAAGGCGGGAAGTGGGTAGAGGGTTTTATTACTTAAATCTTGAATTATACCGCATACTTTCAGCGTAAACCATTGCGGGCGTCGGCAAAACACCGCCCCTAGCACCCAATAATTGAGATTATTTGTTTATTTTTATAGTCCGAAGATAATTTGTATCTCCGTTGTTCGGAGATCGGCATTGAAGGATAAAAAGATGGACAAGAAATTTGACCAGTTACTGGAGAAACATAACCTTAAGAAAACAACGCCACGTTACAGTGTACTCGGCATCCTTTCTACACGCGAGATGGCTACTTCGCAGCCGGATCTGGAAGAAGTATTAGGCAAGGAGATTGACCGTGTAACGCTATACCGTATTTTGAAAACCTTTGAAGAAAAGGGAATTATTCATAAGATTATCGATTTAAACGGCACCGCTAATTATGCATTGTGCCAGTCGGAGTGCAAAGAGCACGAGCATCACGACGAGCATTTACATTTCAACTGCACGGTCTGCGGAAAGCTGTATTGTCTTAACGGCACGCACCTTCCCCCTATTAATTTACCCAAAGGTTTTAAGGCGGATTCGATCAGCCTTATTGTAAGCGGGATATGCGATAAATGCAGTGCGGCAAAGGAGTGAAAGCTATACTAAGCGCCCCTTAATAACAAGGGTACCGGCAAGCTTGTCGTGAAGACATTGCTGTCGTTTACTGAA
>DALYUO010000076.1:6363-12431 GCA_031981225.1 Pararcticibacter sp. | reverse complement strand
AATACCGGAACAATCTTGAATAAGTTGCGTGCTGCGCTCCTTCCTAAACTGATTCGTCTGCCCTCTTCATCGGTTACTTTTATCGCAAGCCAGCTTTTCCCGAAGGTAGCCTGCCTTGAAGATGCCTCCATAAATATCCCCACAATTATTTTAGTAACGGGAACTAAGGGCAGTCCAGATAGAGAAATGGCAATCCTCAGGTATTTCGATTCTATAAAAGAAGCTACGATGACAAGGATCACTACATACACAACAAGAATAAGCAGGTAGTCAATTACCACAGCGAGCATCCTTACGTCGGGAGAAGCATAATACTGAGGGTGGGCTATGGCCTGGTGACTAAAGCCAAAAAGCCGGCAAAGCTCTTCAACTTCGCCAACTTCTTTATAGTCTTTCATTTTCCTGGTCTTTACAAAAGTACCAGGGCCAATGTTTAAACCTTTGAGCTGTTCTATATTAAAAGGGCCCTGCGGCTTTCCGTCAATAACTACGAGATATTCATCCTCCATATTAATAGCGGTCTACGTCGAATTTAGAAAGACCGCCTTCAAGTTTAATAATAAATTTCTCTTTGGCCGAACTGAAGTTTGGAGTAATATAGGAACCGTCACTTTGTTTATCAAAACCCTCGAAATCGCTTGACGACAATCCCGAATCGGTGTTGATCTTACAAGCAGCATTTGAGGGAATCGATATATGGATCTGCGAAACTCCTGTTTCAACGTTTACGTTAGTTGTTGCTAGTGGTGCGCCTAATTTCACATCCAGCTTAGTTGCCCCTCCTTCAAAATTAAAACTTTGAACTTTGAATTTAGAAAGATCAAACCAGGCCTTTCCGGCTCCTGTTTCGACATTGATAGTCCACAGCGGATTTGAATTAAGCGCCATTACCGCCTCATTCGGACCTTTTTCGCGCATATCCCACTCTGCTTTTCCAGACATCTTGAAGTTGAGCGTTTCAGAACTATCGTTAGAGATCTTTACTAGTGAATAATTTCCGAAGCTGCTGCTCACTTTGGCATTAAACAATTCTGATGTGGTATCTTCAAGCTTATAAGTTGTTGCTCCGCCAGAAATATTTAATATCGCACTGGTTGTACTTGCTGAATAGGGCTCACTGAAATATCCCGATTTATGCTTTACATCGCTTTTCGGCTCGTCTTCCCACTCGTTAAAAAACCAGCGTGACTTTCCTTCGTGATGGTCCCTCGTTCCCTGCCAGCCAATAAAAACAAGAGCACTAAGCGTAAGAACAACCGAGATAATAGCTCCTGTTTGTGAGTTCTCACGCGAGAAAAGCATGTTCGCTCCAATGAGGATAAGGATGAGAGGCCAGAAACGCCATATCACAAACCATTGAAAATCAATCACACCGAAATTCTGAAGCAACAGGATGCCTCCGATAAAAACCAGAATCAGTCCCCAAATAATTTTCTCTGTTTTCATAACACTACGCTAATGGTTGATCGTCTGTTTTATCATCTTCCTTTTCCTTCTTTTCAAAGACATCCGCCGCAGGCTGTTTATCATTTACCTCGTTAAAGGTACTTTTCTTACCCGACTTTCCAAGAATAACGATACCGACTACTATCAGTATCACGGGCCATAGCTTTTCGAAAGAAAACCAGTAAGGGATATAAAAAAACTCATCTACCAGGAAAAAGGCTCCTATTGCAACCAGGATGATACCGGCTACGAACCTGCCCTTGCCTTCCTTCTTCTCCCTGGGATACATAAAAGGTTGTCCGGACTGGAATGGTTGTCCGGACTGGAATGTCTGACCCGACTGAAAAGGCTGTCCGGGTTGAAAAGGCGCTGCCGGATCGTCGTTTACCCGGTAGTCAGCATCATATTTCCTGAAGTCAGCAAAAAAAGGCTTAGGGGGGACAACAATCCACAAAATGATGTAGATCAAAACACCTGAGAGGCCAAAAATAGCCATCAGAATAAAAATCACCCTCACCCAGGTGACGTCTATCTCAAAATACTCAGCAAGTCCTGCAGCTACCCCTGCAAGCATCTTGTTGTTTTCGTCGCGTTGTAATTTCTTTTCCATTACTATGTTATTAGTGTGTGTAATCTATGTTAAATTATTCTTTATTAATTAGAGTGCGAGAACAATGATTTGTTACATAGATTCAAATCGTGCAAATTCCGCTAACGCAATTATTTATTAAAACATCGTTACGCCGATTGTGTTGTTGTACAGAATCAGTAAATTGCCTCCTTAATTGCTTTCATTGCAAAGAACAGTCAGCTGAGAGGTTCTAAAGGAATTATTTAATAACAAAATATGTTTACACATTTCGGACGGTATATCCTGTTACTAAAGGCCGTTTTCAGACGCCCTGAAAAGTGGAGAATCTATTTAACGAACATTTCAAACGAGATGGTCTATATCGGCGTCGATTCGTTATATCTGATTGGAATCATATCTACTTTTGTTGGAGCGGTAATGACATTGCAGATAGCGTTTCAGCTCCAGAGCGACCTGATCCCCCGCACCATTATCGGTTCTGTTAACCGTGACTCTGCCATTCTTGAACTCAGCCCAACCATCAGCGCCCTTGTGCTTGCAGGGAAAATAGGCTCATCTATCTCTTCTGAAATAGGAACCATGCGCGTAACAGAGCAGATCGATGCGTTAGAAATCATGGGAATTAATGCTCCGGGGTACCTGATCCTCCCCAAAATAATCGCAGGAATAACGATGATCCCTTTACTCGTCATCATATCTATCAGCCTGGCAATCCTCGGCGGATATCTTGGAGGTACTCTTTCGGGTGCTATTTCGGGAGCCGATTACTACAGGGGTATTACAGAAGGCTTCAATCCTTACACTATCGTTGTAGCGCTCGTAAAAGCTTTCTTTTTTGGATTCATTATTACTTCGGTGTCGTCCTACCAGGGCTTCTACGTAAAGGGCAGCGCCCTGGAAGTAGGAAGAGCGAGCACGAAGACGGTTGTTACCAGCTGTATTGCTATTCTCTGTGCCGATTATGTTATTACAGGACTGATGCTATGATAGAAATAAAAGACATTCATAAATCATTCGACGAAAATTACGTTCTTAAGGGAATATCTGCTACCTTCAAAGATGGCATGAACAACCTGATCATCGGGGGCTCCGGTTCAGGAAAAACCACGCTGCTGAAATGCATGGTAGGTCTTCATGCTCCCGACCAGGGATCGGTTATATACGATGGACGGGATTTCACACGCCTGAATACCGAAGAACGTATCGATATCCGCAAAGAAATTGGAATGCTCTTTCAAAACTCTGCCCTGTTCGACTCCATGACGGTTGAGGAAAACATAATGTTTCCGCTTAATATGTTTACTACTCAAACCCGCGAAGAGAAGCTTGAAAGAGTAAACTTCTGCCTTGAACGGGTTGATCTGAGCGGAAAGAATAAATTGTATCCGGCAGAACTCTCCGGCGGTATGAAAAAAAGGGTCGGCATTGCGAGAGCTATCTCCATGCAGCCGAAATATCTTTTTGTGGATGAGCCAAACTCAGGCCTCGACCCGAAGACGGCCATCCTGATCGACGAGCTTATTAATGAGATCACCGCCGAATATAACATCACTACAGTGGTAGTTACCCACGATATGAACTCGGTAATGGGTATCGGCGAACATATCATTTTCCTCTTCAACGGCATGAAAGAGTGGGAAGGATCGAACAAGGAAATTGCCCATACAGACAACCGTGAAGTAAACGACTTTGTATTTGCAAGCAAGTTTGCACAGGCAGCAAAGGAAAAATTGTAGAAGATTGCTGGCGGCTAATCCTTACCTTTGGTGCCTTAAGAATTTCACTTAAATGATCTCATTACTTACTCCACGGCACTGGAAAGATTACGAACTGATAGATTGCGGCGATTTTGAAAAGCTTGAACGCTTTGGAAACATTACCCTTATACGTCCTGAGCCTCAGGCTGTATGGGCGAAGCAACTCCCCGGGTCGGAATGGCAAAAACTTCACGACATTCGCTTCAAAGGACGTTCTGCAACTTCAGGTGAATGGATTAAGAAAAATGCCCGGACCCCCGACCGCTGGCATATCACGTATAAGAATGACGACATTTCAATAAAACTTCGCCTTGCGCTTACTTCGTTTAAACATGTAGGGGTATTCCCCGAGCAAGCCGTTAACTGGGATTATATTTCGGAAACGATCAGGCAGTTTAAGACCGGGCAACCCCGCATACTGAATCTTTTTGCTTACACCGGAGGCGCCTCTCTGGCTGCAAAAGCCGCCGGAGCCGATACCACTCACGTTGATTCCATTAAACAGGTGGTAACATGGGCCAATGAAAATCAGGAGATTTCCGGGTTAAAAGATATCCGCTGGGTAGTTGAGGATGCTCTCAAGTTTGTGAAGCGGGAAATTAAACGAGGAAAAAAATATAATGGCATTATTCTCGACCCACCCGCTTATGGTCACGGACCTAATGGCGAAAAGTGGAAGCTCGAGGATCATATTCTCGAAATGATGCAGGACGTAGCAGGACTTCTGGACGAAGAAGAACACTTTCTTATTCTGAACACCTACTCTCTCGGCTTTTCATCTGTTATCGTTGAAAATCTTCTCAGAGGAACCCTCTCCGATCCGCAAAACCTTGAAACCGGCGAACTATATCTTCAGGCTACAGCCGGAAGCAAGCTTCCCCTGGGAGTATTTGGTAAAGTGAGGAAAATAGGTTAGCCGGGCACACCGGATAATCGCTCTGATCATATTTAAGGTCCGGACGGTGTTTATCCTTTTTATCGGCACTCATGCTGAATACGATAAGGTAGATGCCAGAAAGGTAATGTTTAAAAAATAAGATAACTATGGAATACGCAATACATTCAGAAAAGCAGTATCACGAAACAATGGTGCAAATCTATGACCTGATGAACAAGGGTGAGACTAACCTGACCGAAGCGGATGTGCGCAAGTTGACTACGATGACCGCTGCGGCAGAAGAGTTTGAAGACGAAGTGCTGCAATTGAAACCTGCCAGGCAAGCCAATTCTTTGCCCGAAATGATCGAACTTTTTATGTATGAGAACAAGTTTTCCCAAGCCCGCCTTGCTGACGAACTGGGGATCGGCAAACCCAAGCTGTCGCAAATACTTACCGGAAAGCGCAAGCCGGATGTACCTTTTTTAAAGGCAGTCTACAATAAACTAAGGCTTGATCCAAAATTTATCATGGATCATATTTAGATATCTGATAGCAGAATAGATCCTATCAAGAAATCAGGCCTTGTTTTCAATCAAAAATCTGCTTACTAATCACAAATACTACAGGGCGGAAGTAAATATAATCTTCAATATTCCCGTCATTCTTAAAAAGCGAACGAAAAGCCTTCAATTGATCAGATCGTTCATTTTTATGCGTTTCCCCTTTAGAGCTTATTACGTCCAGTACAACAGGAATAATAAAGCTAGCTTTTTTCCTCTTATGCATATAAACATTCCATTGAAGAGTCTTTAGAAAATGATAGTCTGGATAAAGTTTGTGAGCAATTGTATCGCTTGCTTTTATCGATGTAACAGAAAGCCTCCTGCTACTAGTTCGGCTAACGTCAATTTGAAAAAAGAACCTATACACCTTACCTGAATCGGGAACGCGTTCAAAAATGCCCTTATCTTTCATAAAAAAGGCTGAAAGATCCTTCTCTAACTGCTGTTTCAAGGTGAAAGGCGATTGAGCATAAGAATTTAACGCATAAAATAAAAATATAGTTATTGCTACAATTCTCATTTGGATACTGATCTATAAAGTTTCTGCCAGTTAATCATCAACTGAATTATTCATAACCAGTGCAAAGGGTCTGAGATATATATAACCTTCCGGATTACTGTTACCAGTATTCGTATTGAAAAACAAATTCAATATCTTTCTTCTATAATCAGATCTGGAGAATAACTTTAATTGCCCGGGAGGACAGGTGTTACACGCCTCCATCATTATTGCTATCGGAATAATAACCGTAATACTGTCTTTTGCCCCTGCTAAAGGGCTGAAATCAATCGCCTTAAAAAAAGTTAAATCTTTAAATACAGAATAAGCA
>DALYUO010000076.1:313-6353 GCA_031981225.1 Pararcticibacter sp. | reverse complement strand
CGCTCACGCTTATTTTCTTAACATTGGCGCTTGAATTGCCTCTTATTATATCCAGTTTTATGGCAGTTGTATAGACAGCAATTGAGTCTTTGACACCCGCATGATTTACATTCATAAACAGCAATTTATGTATGTTCTCTGTAATCTTTTCCAAACTACTGTTCCTTTGAGCCATCAAGGCTGTGCTCTGGATTAGAAAAAAGAATATTAGTAACAATTTTATCTTCATGAGAATAATGATAAACTAATCGCACAATAGAGTACTTTTTTATATTCTGAATAAAGCGCCTGCGCATAACTTAAGAGGAAGGTCAAAACTAAACTCAATAAACTTCCGGGATTGTTAGCACACCTCTCGAATAATCAGCTTGTATTCGACTATAGTGCCCCTATTGTGACCTTAATTTCATAGTATCCTTTGTTATCCGTTTTTGTGCGAAACTTTACCGAATCGTTAATCCCATAAAAGCTAATTTCCGCTTCCTGGATCGCTTTATTGGAGGAACAGTCGCTAACTCTTCCATAAATCGTGACGCTATCCCGCTCTTCGTTTACTTTATTGGTATAATTTAAAGTATAACCGGCGCAGTTGTTATACCAAACACCGGATTGATCGTCACGTTCTCCATTTATTTTTCTCATAAAACAGGAACTGATTAACACACTCAACAACGGTAACAAGATCAACATATTAACCAGTGTCGTGCGCTCTGCCTGTCGCTGACTATCATTTTTCTTCCATTCTAACATGACAAACTTCGTTATCTTTAATAAGGAAAGGATCCGTCGAGAACTTTCTCAATTCGGATATTTAATACGCAGGGCTCTAAAACAGATCCCCGGTCATCTTCAACCTTAAATGAATATGACACATTCTTCTTCAAGGATTCTTCCAATTTCTCAAGCTCATAGACAGTAACTTCAGGACTTGAATAGAACGATACTGATCGTATGTTACCGTTCATATCAAGGTACATTGTTACAGCAATGGAAGCCTTTTCCAACTCCCTCAGCCTGCTCCTGTTAAATACCTCGGAAAGCGACTTAGAAAAGGCCTTATCATCCTTTAGGGAAAAGTGATCAACTCGTTTTAATGTAAGATTAGGTTTCAAATATTCAGCAGGGATGGAGTTCTTTTTGTACACAAATACTCTGATCTGTTTTGTATCCGTGTTATATACATAAATAGATTTTGAGGCTTTCCTTTCAAAATTTCCTTTAGTCGTTTGGCTATATAGGAATACATTAGTAATTAAAAGCAAAGAAACTGTCGTTACCAGGTTTTTCATATTTAAAGTTTATCGACGTTTAAGACATGGATAAGGCACCATTACCATCGCTTTAGGTTCGGCACCGCTATTTTTAATGGCTTAGTTTATAGTTAATAGATTTTATACAGTCTGTTGATTCAAAGATAAGGATAGTACTCATTTAAGTTCAATTGGCTACTTCAAATATATATAAAGTATTTATCGATTCCATTTTTATCTACGAAAATCCAGGTATAAAAATGTGATTCACCGAAAAGTAACCATGATCTAACCAAGAAGCCATCCCCTTCGGAAATGCTTCGATACTGGACCTGTTCTGGATGCTAAAAAGGCGATGCGATCCTTTGTCTTCGCAGGTGAAACAAGCAGGGGGCAAGCAATGGGGTGAGTTGTTGGTTAGATAATGGTTAGATAGTGGTTAAAGACGTAAAAGTAAACAATAGACTTTTTCAATTAAGGTGGCTGAAAAGTTTTTATTAGCCATTATGCGATTAACACGCTACAGATACTTGATACTAGATACTTTTTATTTATTTTGCTGCAAATTCTACATATATGACATATAAGAATACGTTTTTAGTTACACTGTTGATAGGTATTGTTTCTTTGGGATGTGGCCAGAAAGCCGGCAATGCAAATGGGAAGAAGTCCGGGAATGCCGCTGTTACTGCTCCTGACAGTTCTTCGGCAAAGGCAGAGGAAGAAGAAGAGTCAAAACCCGTGGATACGGCTTCCTATAATCAGAAGCTTAAGGAAATTGCAAACGGTGATACTACCGGTCGCTGGCCTGTGGTAAAGCAACCTTACCCGCTCGCAGGGGCAATCCTTCCATTTAAACGTATCGTGGCTTATTACGGAAATCTCTATTCGAAGAGAATGGGCGCTCTGGGTGAATATCCTCCAAAGGAGATGCTTTCGCGGCTTAACGCGGAAGTAAAACGTTGGGAAAAGGCTGACCCTAAAACGCCTGTACAACCTGCACTGCACTATATCGCAGTAGTTGCACAGGGAGATGGCGGCAAAGACGGAAAATACCGGACCCGCATGCCTCATAAGCAAATTGACTCCGTTTTAAAGATCGCAGAAAAGGGTAAAACCATTGTGTTCCTTGATATTCAGGTTGCATTAAGTAACATCAAAGCAGAACTTCCGCAGCTGGAAGAATACCTTAAAATGCCTCATGTTCATCTCGGCATAGATCCTGAATTCTCAATGAAAACGGGAGCAAAACCTGGAACGAGGATAGGCACTTTTGATGCTGCAGATATCAATTACTGCTCTGAATACCTCGCCAAACTGGTGCGCGACAATAATCTTCCGCCAAAAGTATTTACCATTCACCGCTTCACTAAAAAGATGGTTACCAACTATCAGAATATTAAGCTGCGACCAGAAGTGCAAATTGTAATGCATATGGATGGATGGGGCGAGCCTGAATTGAAAAAGGGAACATACCGTCATTGGATCTTCCCTGAACCTGTTCAGTTCACCGGATTCAAGCTCTTTTACAAAAACGACATTAAAAAGGCTCCTCACAGAATGATGACGCCAGAGGAACTGCTCAAGCTTAAACCTCAGCCGGTTTATATTCAGTATCAGTAAGCGTTTGAATTATGAGTTATGGGTTATGAGTTATGAGTTGCAGGTTGTGAGTTGCAGGGGAGAGTTGAAAGTTTAAAGCTGATTGCCAACAGCCAACAGCTTTTCATTTTGAAAGTAGCCGACAGATGTCCGCTACTTTCAAAATGAAAATACCGCTTTATCTTTCGGGTTGTCGAGCTTAGTGCTTTTTCGGGCGCCCGCAGCGATGACGTGGAGCATATTGATTTGGGATGAATGTTCTTCGAATAGGATATTATTGACAACTGTCAGCTTGTTTATCTTATCGATGTTTGGAACGCTGAAATAACACCACGCCCCGTCTTCTTCTATTTCATAACCTGTATACTGAAGGGTTACCTTCTTCCCGTCAAGCGTCAGTACCAAATGTTTTCTTACATAGTCATCAATCAGTCTGTCTACAGCCTTTTTATCCGACGGCTTTAAAATATCGATTTTAACATGATATTGTTTCTCAAGAGCAGCTTCAAAATCATCAAAGAACATTCTGCTGCTAACTTCAAGTGTTTTATTCCGATCGTTGTGCCTTATCTCGGTAACACTAACATAAAACGGATGTAAAAAATTTACAAAAAGCAGAAGTATATGTAACATATTCAAAAAAAAGAGATTTATTAATTACAGATTCTTAAAAAAGTAGTATTATTAACGCAAAAATACGAAAAGAACAGCGAATGCAGGACTTTCCTCTATACTTTGAACTTGGCTGGCAACATATACTCGACTGGGAAGGTTATGATCATATATTGTTTGTCGCGGCTTTGTGTGGCATATACTCCTTAAAAGACTGGCGTAAGGTATTGATCCTTATCACCGCTTTTACAGTGGGACATACCGTTACTCTCGCACTGAGCGTATACGACAGGATCGGTATACCTGCAGCGATAACAGAGTTTTTAATACCCGTAACCATTATACTGACTGCTCTTTATAATATCATTAACAGGGAGCAAAGATCGGCTTATTTTTCCTTTAAATATATCATGGCGCTGTTGTTTGGATTAATCCACGGAATGGGTTTCTCAAACTATCTTAAAAGTCTCCTGGGAAAAAGTAATAATATTGTTGCGGAGCTCCTGGCTTTCAATCTGGGGCTTGAAGCCGGACAGGTGGCAATAGTTGTCACTGTGCTCCTGTTAACATACGCTATTATTCACCTGTTGAAAGTGCCGGGCGCTAAATGGAATCTGGCCTTATCATCGGTAATCTTTGGAGTTGCTTTTTATATGGCAGCAGAGCGTTTAACAAGTTTTATACATCAATAACAATGAAGCAAAGTGTTCTATCTATTTTACTTGGTATTCTGATCTGGAGTACCGCATTCTCTCAAAGTCAAAACAATCCGGGGTCAAACCATGGCAATAAGTTCGAACAGCTTGGACAGATACTTCAGGATCCGAGTATGTACCGTTCTGCTTCGGGAGCTCCTGGTCCGCATTACTGGCAGCAGCGTGCCGATTATCTGATCAATGTCGAGCTTGACGACAGCAAACAACGCATTACCGGAAATGAGACCATCACATACTTTAACAACTCGCCTGATCCGCTGACCTATTTATGGATCCAGCTGGATGAAAATCAGCACGATCCGAATAACGATAACAATAAGATCAACACCAGTAGCCTCAAAGAACAGATGAACTACACGGATCTGAAAAGGATCATCGGATTCCATGAGGACCTGGGAGTAAAAATACTAAAGGTAAGCGACGAACGGGGGAACGCGCTGAAGTACGTTATAAACCGCACCATGATGCGCATCGACCTTCCTTCTACCCTTCAGCCGAACAGCAGGATCCAGTTTAAGATCGCGTGGTATTATAATATTCCTAACCGCATGACCGTCGGCGGCCGCGGTGGATATGAATACTTTGCCGAAGACGGCAACTATCTCTACACGATAACACAATGGTATCCCCGCCTTGCGGTTTACTCCGACTTTCAGGGATGGCAGAACAAACAGTTTATCGGAGCCGGCGAATTTGCATTGCCCTTCGGTAACTTTAAGGTAAATATCACCGTGCCCGCCGATCACGTTATCGGTGCAACAGGTGAGTGTCAGAATTATGCACAGGTGCTGTCGTCAACACAGCTTAACCGCTGGAAATCCGCACAGTCGGCTAAGGAACCTGTAGAAATTGTTAATCTCGCCGAAGCGAAAAAGGCAATCGGACAAAAATCAAGGTCAAAGAAAACCTGGACCTACGAGGCCACCAACGTGCGCGACTTCGCCTTCGTTTCGTCAAGAAGGCTGGTATGGGATGCCATGGCGACTTATATAGACGGCAAAAAAACCATGGCCATGTCGTATTACGGCCCTGAAGCATATCCGCTATACCGTAAATACTCCACTAAAGTGGTGGCTCACACACTTAAAACGTATTCAAAATATACTGTGCCCTACCCTTACCCTGTAGCGATATCTGTGGAAGCGGCTAACGGTATGGAGTATCCGATGATCTGTTTTAACTACGGCCGAGCAGAGAAAGATGGCACCTACTCTGAAGCGATAAAATATGGAATGATCGGCGTGATCATTCATGAAGTGGGTCATAAATTTTTCCCAATGATCGTCAATTCAGATGAACGCCAATGGACCTGGATGGACGAGGGGCTGAATACTTTCTGCCAGTTTCTGACTGAACAGGAATGGGACAACAACTATCCTTCGCAGCGTGGGCCTGCTCATAAGATCGTAGATTATATGAAGCTCCCTAAAGATCAGCTTGAGCCCGTCATGACCAACTCCGAGAACATCATAAATTTTGGTCCGAATGCTTATGCCAAACCGGCTACCGCTCTGAACATTCTGAGAGAGACGGTAATGGGTCGCGAACTGTTTGACTATGCATTCAAGGAATACGCCCGGAGATGGAAATTCAAACACCCCACTCCTTCCGACTTCTTCAGAACGATGGAAGATGCATCTGCTGTTGACCTCGACTGGTTCTGGCGCGGCTGGTTTTATGGCACTGACCCTGTCGATATTTCAATTGATAATGTAAAGCACTACAGGATGAGTACGTTGAATCCGGCAATTGAAAACAAGGAAGACAAGAAAGAATATGAAAGCGGACTTTATGACATCGGCAGAGAACGCAACCGGGCGGCAGGAATAAAGTTTGCCATAGATCAGGATACTTCTCTGA
>DALYUO010000076.1:0-303 GCA_031981225.1 Pararcticibacter sp. | reverse complement strand
CGAACTAAGCTTTTCTAATATAGGAGGCCTTGTAATGCCTATAATCATTGAATGGACATATGCAGACGGGTCAAAGGAGGTAGAACGTATTCCGGCCTATATCTGGCGAAAAGATGAGAATAACGTAACCAGGGTATTTGCCAAAGATAAAGACGTGGTATCGGTAAGATTGGACCCTTACAGGGAAACGGCAGACATTGATGAATCCAATAACAGCTGGCCCCGCCAATATCAGCCATCAAGATTTGAATTGTTCAAACAAAAGCAGTCTGTACGAGGTTCTTCTGAAGGTTCGAATCCGAT
>DALYUO010000075.1:17895-19635 GCA_031981225.1 Pararcticibacter sp. | reverse complement strand
GCGGCTATCCTGAGGGGTTATGTTCCCCTGACCGGAGATGTCCATGATCTTAAAATTCTGGTCGCCATCCACTGCGTAGGTTACTTCATCGGTACCCGTTTCACCCGTATTGTAGTAATAAGCCTGACCATAGATATATCGCAGGTGTGCGTACAATGCCGTTAATCCTCCTCTAACCCCGGTTTCCGATTTAAAAAACTCGGGAGTGTATGAACTGCGGGGCTTTTCGTCGAGAATGTCAGAACAACCAGCCATAAACAATGTCAGGATAGCTGTTCCTATAAAAGTTTTAATATGAATGCGTCTCATCGTGATCTTTTTTAAAATGTTAAGTTAACACCAAACAAATAATTGCGCGTTGAAGGCGAGTTAGTACCAATAGTAAGCAGCCTGCTCAGATTTCCACTATAGGGTACGGCCATTGTCGAACTTTGGTCACCTGTAGTATTGGGTTCGGGGTCCATACCCGACTCTTTATGATACGGAGAGAACAACACAAAAGGATTCAGATAAGATGCATCAAAGTAGCCAAGCGTAGAGGCATACTCCAGGTTGTCCCCACTCCGCAGACCTGCCGGAGCCGGGTATTTGGCGTCGGTATTTTCTGGAGTCCAGTAATCAACCTTCACATTACCGCGACGTCCGCTCATTAAGTTAAGATAACCTGCTGACCCGTAAAGCGTGCTGTTCAGGATACCGCCACTCTGGAAAACGGCTACCGCGCTCAGATCAAAACCTTTATAGGCTACGCGGGTATTGAATCCTCCCTGAAAATCAGGGTCGGCGTCTAATATCTGTCTATCTGCCGGACCAACTTCCCTCACAGGTTTACCGCTGGCATCATACTCACCGGTGTACTTGACCTTGACCATGCCCGGCTTTGCTGAATTACCTTCGAAATTAGTGAGATAAGGCTCACCTTCCTGCCAGAGACCGACTTTTTCATAATCATAGATTACGTTAATCGGGTGACCGACAAACCACCAATTGTTCTCGTCTCTCTGTATTCCCGAGGCAAGGGATACAATTTTATTACGGTTTGCATAGAAATTGACACCTGCTTCCCAGCTCCATCCATTTACATCATTTAGGATCTGGCCATTAAGAGAAAACTCGATACCCTTATTTTGTGTCTTCCCAACATTTTGAGTAACTCTGTCGACGCCGGCTGTAGGAGGTAAACCCTTATTCAGCAAGAGGTCTTCAGTATTTGTTACGTAGTACTCCACTGTACCCGACAGCCTGTTATTCAATATGGTAAAATCCAGGCCGTAGTTCCAGGTTTTGGAATATTCCCAGCCAAGAACAGGACTTGGCGCCAGAGAGACATAGAATCCGGTAGCGTTTGTATTGCCATAATTATACGGTCGGGGGCTCAGTATTCCAAGTGTACGGTAAGGATCAACCGATTGGTTGGAAGTTTCACCATACCCTACTCTTAGCTTCAGTGAGTTTATAGCGGTGATACCTTCCATAAACGATTCATTCCCGATATTCCATCCTGCGGATACTGCAGGATAGGTGTGCCATTTATATCCTGGTGCCAGCACGGAAGACCCGTCAGAGCGCACTGTCGCACTTAACATATACCGATCTGCGTATGAATACATTACACGTCCCATCCAGGATACCAAACCTCTTGACCAGTACTTTTGGTTGTCGGGATTAACAGTAACTTCATCAAGGGCGCTGCCGATGTTGTAGTACTGAAAATCCTCGTTTGGAATATTTCTTCCCGAC
>DALYUO010000075.1:15753-17700 GCA_031981225.1 Pararcticibacter sp. | reverse complement strand
AACCTCACCATAGATAGCATTGTAAGTAGCATAGCCTTTTGTTTCGTTCAACCACCGGTCTTCTAAAGAATCAACTACATCTTTTGTGTAGATCCATTGCTGGTCCTGGGGCATTTGAGCTACTCTTCTCGGCGTACCATCCGCATTATAGGGACTAACGAGAGGCGACATGCTCAATGCACCATACATACCCACCTGCGAGCCTTGGGTAACGTTATAGTTATTGTTTGTAGTAAATCCAAGGCGTAGATATTTGCCAACTTCCTGATCAACAGAAGCACGTAATGACAAACGATCGTATTGCTGAGAAGGAATCACTCCCTGATCCTGATAATAGCCCAAACTAACGTTATAGCTACCTCCCTTGGTGCCGCCTGTAACTCCCAGGTCATGACTTGTTAAGGCAGCTGTTCTGTAAAGTAAGTCCTGCCAATCGGTATTAACATCGGCTGCTTCATCTCCTCCCAATCTTGGCTGATAATTGAACGCTTCGCGAAGTGCAGAAAGTTCAGATCCGCTCATCATGGGATATGGTGCAAACACACTCTTTGCTCCGTGATAACCGTTATAGCTTACCACTGCTTTTTGTTCCTTTTTTCCTTTCTGGGTTGTTACTAATATAACACCGTTTGCACCGCGTGAACCATAGATAGCGGTTGCCGAGGCGTCCTTCAGGATATCCAGACTTTGGATATCGTTAGGATTGATATCGTTGATAGATCCGGCGAAAGGAATACCGTCGAGTACCACAAGCGGATCGTTTGTAGCGGTAAGCGAACGGGTACCTCTGATACGGATACGCATTGCTGCGCCTGGCTGAGATGAAGTTTGAGCCATCTCCACTCCAGGCAAACGCCCTTGCAGTGCCTGCGTGATACCTGCAGAAGGCACATCGCGCATTTTCTCGCCGGAGATCGAAGCAACCGAACCGGTAACAGCCTCCCGCCTTTGAGTTCCGTAACCAATAACCACTACTTCTTCAAGGCTCTTGGAACTGGGTACCATCTTAATAGTGATGTTTGTTTGTCCGGCAATACTAATTTCCCTGAGATCGAAGCCAATGAAGGAAGCTGTTAGTGTCTGTTCATTTTGAGGAACGGTTATCGTGAACCTCCCGTCGGCGCCTGTACTGGCGGAACCCTTTCCTGATTTTGCTTTCACCGTTGCTCCCGGCAGCGGCTCATTTTTCTCGTCTACTACCGTTCCCCTGATTTGCTTCGTTTGGGCATAAGCAGCCATAGAAACAACAAGGTATAGCAAGGATAGGAATAGACGTTTCCTGAATTTGTTAAATAATTGTTTAGTCATTAGATTCAAATTGAAGGTTTTAAAATTGCTTAGAATGTTTAAATAATGTGACATCGTCACCGGTATTGCGGTCCGGTCCCCTAATAAAGCCTTTCATAATGTGTTAATTCTACTTTAAATTCGCTAATGCTCTTGTTGGGACAGCATATCCCGTTATATCAAATACTGTTAATTAATACGCATTGTCGCATCCTGGATTTAACGTTGCCTCTATTTTGTCGCCTGTTCGGTTTATAATTGTTATACAGGTTTAATGCTAAAGTAGGTTTGGGCGCATTAAGAGAAGAGGACTAATCGTCATTTATATGGAAGATATGTTCAATGATTGTTTTCAAAATACAAGTCCTTTCATTTTGTTTGCTTTATTCATATTTAAAATCCTATATCACATTGATTATCAACAACTAACACACCAAAAAACAATCAACAGCAGATCCGGAAAACTTAGTCCGTTTGTATATTTCTTTGACTGGTCCACGATACATTTTTATCATTACTTCGTTTCAAACTGATATATTCAGATGGCTGCAGATTAAATCTGCTTTTAAAGGCTCGTGCAAAATAATTAGGAGTAGCAAAGCCGACCGCATAGCTAACCTGCCCTACGTTCATCTCCGTTTTTTCAAGAAGAACGGCAGC
>DALYUO010000075.1:7740-15743 GCA_031981225.1 Pararcticibacter sp. | reverse complement strand
ACAGGAGTCTCGCCGGTCAGTTCGAGCATCTTGGTATAAAGTGATCCGCGGCTCATGCCAACATGTTTGCTAAGGTTCTCAACTGATAACTGGGGATTAGTAAGATTATCATCAATATGCCTGATCACTTTGCTTAACAGCTTTTCGTTATCCGATTCTACTTTCACTTCGGGCGCCAGCACCTTGATTTGTTTACTATAAGCGGTCTTAAGGCGCTCATTCAGGGCAAGCAGGTTCCTGATTTTAATATCAAGGATATCAAAGTTACAAGGCTTGGTCATGTAGTCATCTGCGCCTGTTTCAAGTCCATGCAACTGGTCTTCCTCGCCGGTTAATGCAGTGAGTAACAATACAGGTATGTGGCTGGTCCTTTTATCCGACTTAATTTTACGGCACAGCTCTATGCCATTCATGTAGGGCATACTAATATCGCTGATGACTACCTGTGGATGTGAAAACAGTACCTTTTGCCATCCATCTTTTCCGTTCACAGCTTCAATTATTTTGTAAGACGACTTCAGGTTGTCTTTGAGATAAAACCTGAAGTCCTCATTGTCTTCTATCAGCAATACAACTGGCAATGCCGAACTCACAGCTTCCTTTTCAGAAATGCCTTGTGACGGGGTTTCCTGTTCGTCGTCAACCTGTACAACGGAATCTTCTTCCAGCACCAGGGTTTCCTCAATCCTCTTTAATGGCAGGAAGATGATGAAGGTAGACCCCTTGCCTTCTATGCTTTCTACCTCTATCGTACCACCGTGGATTTTCACAAACTCGCGTGTGATAGACAGACCGATGCCATTGCCTTGATTAAGGACAGCAGAGTCTGTATCACTTTGGAAAAAGCGCTCGAATATCTTCATCTTCTCCCTCTCCTGTATACCTATTCCCGTGTCCTCCAGCCGTATTATCACACCTTCCGAATTTGGCGCGCATTCTATATGCAACAGCACTTCCCCTCCTTTCAACGTGAATTTGAATGCGTTAGAAAGGAGATTAAACAGGATCCGCTCTACTTTATCATGATCAAAGAAAGTAAAGAAGTCTCTTATTGAGCTTCTGAACCCGAAATGGATCTGTTTGCGTTCGGCAAGGTCTCTGAACGACTCCGAGACATCTTTGGCGAATGAGATGAAGTCGCCCTCTGTAACATTCAGGCTCAGCTCTTTTTTCTCTACATTCCTGAAGTCAAGCAGCTGGTTCACCAGATTCAGCAGCCGCCTGGCGTTCCGGCGGATCATATTCAGCTGATTCGCTTTCTGGTTACTGGTTTCCTGCTGAAGAAGTTGCTCAACCGGCCCCACTATCAGTGAAATCGGAGTGCGGAATTCATGACTCAGATTAGTCAGGAACTTTATCCTGAGCTCATCAAATTCATGCAGGCGCTCTGCCTCCCGGCGTTCCTGTTCTATTTGCTGCTGTGCTTTTATCCGTTCCTGTTCTATCGCAAAACGTGCCTTGAGCTTTTGGATTCCAACATATCGCGTATAAGCCAGGATCAGGCCTATCAGCAAGACATAGCTGGCGTAAGCGTAATAAGTAAGCCAAAAAGGCGGCCTGACAAAAATCTTAATAGAAGTTGTGGCGGTTGTCCACTCGCCGGCATCGGTAGTAGCCTTTACCTGAAAAACGTATTCTCCTGGATCAAGATTCGTATATACTGCCGTATTTACCGGTCCAACACGATTCCATTCTTTATCAAAGTTCTCCAGTTTATACAGGTATCGGTTTTCCTCCGGAGATGTATAATTCAGAGAAACAAAGCTTAATGAAAAGTTCTGTTTATAATCGAGGTGAATCTCCCGGGCCACAGAAATATGCTCTTTAATCTCCGACTTAGCCGACGGTAAAACGCTTTGATTGGAAATCTTCAGGTCGGTTAATACAACCTTCGGTACATTCTTATTAGCGTGCAGTTGCTGAGGATCGAAATAATTAAAGCCATCAATACCACCAAAAAACAATCTTCCGTCAGGGAGCCTTAGGCCTGCACCCGGTACAAAAGGATTTCGCTGAAGGCCATTGTAATACGAGTAATTCTTGAACCGCTCAGCTTTGGTATCAAAGCTACTGATTCCTTTGTTGGTGCTCATCCAAAGCTTGCCCGACTTATCTTCTATAATTTTATAGATTACACCGTTAGCCAGGCCGTTCTTTTCCGAATAGCTTGAAAAAGAAGAAGTCTTATTATTGAAACGAGCCAGTCCGCCGCCGGCAGTACCCACCCAGACCGTGCCATTCCCGGCAGTGCAGATGGTCGTGACGTTGTCATTTGGTAGTTTGCTATTCGCCTGATTAAAGATTCTTGACCGCCCTGAAACAGGATTGTATACAGCGATACCAGACCCATTTGAGCCGATCCAAATATTCCCGGCCCAGTCTTCTTCAATAGCCCGAACATATCCGTTGAACTGTCCTGGCCGTACGCCTACTCTATATTTATTAAAGTGATGAAAGCTCTTTTCTTGTGGATCAAACAAATCAACACCTTGCCCGTTGGTTCCAATCCACACCGTTCCACGGCTATCCTTTTTGATACAAAAAATCTCATTACTACTAATTGCATTAGGACCAGCCCCCTTTTTTATCTGCCTGCTTTCGCCGGTCTTTGTATCAAGAATAAACAGTCCTTCGAGAAACGTGCCTATCCATATCTCTGAAGAAACACTTTCCATTGCAAGTATGGAAAGTCTATGGCTTTGAGGGGACTCACCAAGAGCTATGTGACGAAACATGCCCGCGCTGGTATCGAAGAGGTTCAGCCCGCCCCCATCCGTGCCAACATAAACCGTGTTTCCCCTGCCTTGGGCAAAGGAAGTGACCACCGGGGCGCTTAGTCCATAAGGATCGTATGAATTACTTTGCCGAAGATTGAAAAAAGCGAGGTTTTTGTCGTATTTATTTACTCCGCCACGGAAAGTAGCAACCCAGTAAATGCCATGTTTATCTACCAGTATGGCTTTAACTGATTTACCTGTAAGTCCGTATTTATTCCGGCCGCTGCGTTCAACTCTCGACACCTTACCGTCGGCAGGATCCAGAATATTTAAGCCCTCCTCCGTGCCGACCCATAATTTGCCGTTTGGCTCGGGGGCCACCGCATAAACAATGTTGCTGCTTAAGCTGAACTTGTCGGCAGCGATATTTCTGTAGTTTATAAAGCTGTGACCGTCGGGCTTAAGCATGCTTAATCCATTGTTTGTGCCCACCCAGATATTACCTTTATTATCCTCAGAAATCGCCGAGATAGAATTATCAGCCAGGCTTGAGGGCTTACTATCCGAATGGGAAAAACGTTTGAATGTATTGTATTTGCTAAGATAGAGGTAAAGACCGGTTTTGGTGCCCAGCCATACGCGTTTACGGCTATCGCGGAATAGTCTCAGGCCAACTTGCGATACCACTTCCTGGTCTGCCCGACGTGCTGCTTTAAATAGAGTCACTTTCCGGTTACCAGGATTTACCGTTCTTATACCCTCGTATCCTGCAATCCAGATCATCCCTGATTCATCGCTGCAAATTGATGTAACCGACAAAGGAGGTCCTGGAGTATAATTAACGAACGAATCCATCTTCCGGTTATACAGAACCAGTCCGGCTTCCGTCCCCACCCACAAGTTCCCGCGGCTATCTTCGTAGAGGCTTAATATATTACTTGAGATGATACTAGTGGGATCATCGGCATTACGCCTGTATATAGTAAAGTGTGTTCCATCGAATTTATTCAGACCATCGTTAGTAGCAAACCAAACGTATCCATACCGATCCTTTAGTATTGCGCTTACTATGTTAGATGAAAGACCTTCCCTTGTACCAAGGTTCATAAAATTCAAATCTCCTATCTGCGCAGATCCGGCTTTTGCGCACAGACAGAAAAGGACAACAAAGAAAAAAACCGTTATTCTTTTTTGGATCATGGTTGTATAAATTGGTCTCTACTTTAACTTTCCGGATCCTCCGGACGGATATGGCTGCCTTGGCGCTAGGATAATTTAACGCTTACAATATATAGTATTTCTGCTATAACAAAAAGTCCTGATTATTTTCGCAACATTACTACAGGTCAGCGGAGCTGAAGCCTTCTTATCCATATGTCATGTTGCCAAAGCATAGATCAATATGAAATACAGACAGCAATACGAGTGGTATTTAATGAAATTCATACGTCAGTTCTTGATTAGTTTTATGATGTAAAATTAGTGTGGATAAGGATTTAATTGCGATCTACTTGTTCTGGATAGTAGCACAAATGTTCAATATACAGAGTATGGATGGTTTTTATCTTTCTTTTTTGACTTTATATACTGGCCCAAGAAAGCTTTCTTTTAATCCGCCTGAATTGATCAATATCTTCTGGAGCACTACGGCGGGATCGACCATCCAGTACTTGAGCACATGTTTTCCCGGGCTGCAGATCTTATGCCGGGTGGTTAGTTTCCTCACATTTCTGATCACTGCGATCTCCCACTCGCGACTATCCACCTTCGTTGAAATATCGACTATCTGAGGCGCCTCATCATCAATTGATACCGCATAGAACAAGCCGTTCTGGTGCTTAAAATCCAGAGTTGGCGATACACAGGTAATAACAGATACAGTACCACTGTCCTTCATATCAATATCATATTCGAGATGGGGTGTTTCTGAACCCATCTTCAGCCGCGTAGCAGTGACAGGCCATGTTGTTACTCCTGAAAGTGTGTTGCCATAGTCGGGAATCACTGTCCAGCTGATTTTGTCGTCACCAACGGCCCTGCTAAAATGTTCCGCTTCTATTGCTATATAACCGTCCTGGTCATTAAGATGACCATTTTTTCTTTCGGTTACATTATGGGTGTACAAAGGCAGTGTTCCGGTATTTTTTGTACTGTCGGGGTTTAACCTGGTCACGGAGGGCATAACATTATTCGGAGGGTCCGACCAGCTCACATAACCGATATGTGTCTGATCCATCATATGCTGCCACTTCCCATTAGCTAACTGATTGTTGTAGTAATCTGATATCTGCTGATCTCTATCGAATAAAACTTTCACCTTGTCCGCTGCCTCATTGGCAGCTGCAGCATTTCCAATCTGTATATAGTATCTGTTTTTCGCCGTCTCCAGATACATTTCGGTGAGATTCGCGCTGGCCTGTACGGGATGCAGCACCAACTGATAGAAAGCGTCACTGTAACTAGCAGGAAGACCTTCATAGAGTTTCTTTGCCCTGTCCTCCAGTTGTCTGTAGTCCAAAGCAACCCTTGAAAATTCATTGTAGTTAAGCAGACTGAAAGTCTTCTCATTCAGAAGTTCCGGCTTACACCGGGAGTTATAGCGGGTATACGCGATTAGTATATCAGCTATATCGTCAGCATGGTCATTGCCGAACTGTTGCGTGGCCCATTCAACACTGTAATTACGCAGTTTGTCGGCCGTCCAGCGCTCAGGCTTCCAGGCGTAGTCCAGGAAAAAGCTTATGGGGTATTCCATGGGCTTTAAGTCACCAACATTCACCACCCAAAGCTGCCGCGCGTTATACTCATAAGCCAGATGCATCTGCTCCCAGATTTTAGAAACGCTGTTTGTATTAATCCACTTATACGAACGCGGCCCCCCAACGTAGTCAAAATGATAATAAATTCCGTATCCTCCCTTTCGTGGCTTTTCTGTAAGCGAAGGAAGCTTACGAATATTGCCCCAGTTGTCGTCGCACAGAAGCAGGGTAACGTCTTCGGGCACTCGCATGCCCTTATCATAATAGTCCTGAACCTCCTTATACAGAGCCCACATCTGAGGGACTTCAGAAGCATCTTTCTTTAATACGTCGCTGATTATCGTCCGCTGATCTTTTACAATTCTCTCCAGAAGAGCAATATTACTCCCATCAGTCATCGGCATGTCTCCGTCGCCGCGCATACCCACTGTGACGATGGTTTCCTTCGACCCCATATTCTCAATACCCTTTCTCCAAAACTCTCCGAGCACGTCTTTGTTGGTTTCGTAATTCCATTCGCCTTTGCCATAAAGCTTCCACTCCTGCTGCGCACGGTTCATCGGCTCGTGATGAGAGGTACCCATAACAATGCCATATTCGTCTGCAAGCACGGGGTTTAACTTGTCGTCATCGTTGAATGCCCTTCCCCACATAGCCGGCCATAAATAATTAGCCTTCAACCTCAGTAGGAGCTCAAATACTTTTTCATACATCCCATGATTAAACCCGCCGAATTTCGCTGTTGTCCACCCCGAAAATGCAGGAGCTTCATCGTTTATGAAAATACCGCGGTATTTAACTGCAGGAGACCCGTCGGTATGCCTTCCGGGCTTTACATAAATGGACTTCTTCTTTTTCGGAGGAACATCTGCCCACCAATACCAGGGAGACACGCCAATTTGAGCTGACATATCGTAAATACCATAGATCGTCCCTCTCTTATCACTACCAGCAATAACGAGAACCTCGTCAACGCCAGGAAATGGCTTTTGTACAGACTGGATCAGATATGTCTCCCATTTACCGGCAATGCTGTCGACATTTATTCTTCCTTGCTTCACCAGACGGTCAATCCATTGGTTCCGCCCTAAAGTACCAGCTATTACCAGCCGCCGGTTTCCTTCCAGCCTGTCTGAAAGCAGCGGACTTACATCCGCCACTGTTCTTATATCATTTATAAAACTGTTCGCCGCCCGGCGCACGCCCGGCCATTCATCCTGGCTTAAAAGGATGGGAGCTGCTTTTCCTTGTGCCACAACAGGAAAATATCCTTTCTCTCTCGTTTCCAAAATATAGCCCACTTGTCCCGGTCCCTGACTATATGCCATTGACACAAAAAAGGGCAATACAACGACGGCTAAAAATCCTTTTCTTCTCACAGTGAGTCCTTTAATTTGCCAGCCCGCTTCATTACCCGTTTCACCGCACTGACAATATGCTCGTTATCAAGACCATATTTAGTCATAAGGTCTGCAGGCTTACCGCTTTCACCGAATGAGTCGTTCACAGCTATGTATTCTTGCGGCGCCGGATAATTTCTTACCAGCAATTGTGCAATGCTGTCGCCCAAACCGCCTAGCCTGTTATGCTCTTCTGCCGTTACTACACATCCTGTCTTAGCTACCGATTTCAGCACAGCCTCTTCGTCCAGCGGCTTAATCGTATGAATATTGATAATTTCGGCATCTATTCCCATTTCTGCGAGTTTTTCACCCGCCAGAATAGCCTCCCATACAAGATGACCCGTGGCAAAAATGCTGACATCGGCTCCTTCATTTACCATCCATGCCTTCCCGATCTCAAAAATCTGATCAGCACCGGTGAAGATAGGCATCACGGGGCGCCCAAATCGTAGGTAAACGGGCCCTTCATACTCCGCTATGGCGATAGTGGCGGCCTTTGTCTGATTATAGTCACAGGTGTTGATCACCGTCATGCCGGGCAACATCTTCATCAAGCCGATATCCTCAAGGATCTGGTGCGTTGCACCGTCTTCTCCAAGCGTGAGACCTGCATGCGAGGCACAGATCTTCACGTTTTTATTTGAATAGGCGATCGACTGACGGATCTGGTCGTAGACCCGGCCTGTCGAGAAGTTGGCAAAAGTACCGGTAAAAGGAATCTTTCCCCCAATCGTCATGCCTGCTGCAACTCCCATCATGTTGGCTTCAGCAATACCCATCTGGAAGAAGCGTTCAGGAAACTCCTTAATAAAGGCCTCCATCTTCAGAGAGCCCACCAGATCAGCACATAATGCCACCACATTGTCGTTTCGTTTGCCTGCTTCCAGCAGACCTGCTCCGAAACCTGAGCGCGTATCTTTTTTTTCAGTGAAAGTATATTTCTTCATTTAAATAGTATTCAATCGGTTTGAACTCTGTATGTGCAGGCTTAATAGTCCCCAAGTGTTTCATCAAGCTGGGCCAGGGCGGCTGCCAGTTGTTCGTCGTTTGGTGCAACGCCATGCCACTTATGCGATCCCATCATAAAGTCGACACCGTAGCCCATTGACGTATGCATCAGGATC
>DALYUO010000075.1:5959-7730 GCA_031981225.1 Pararcticibacter sp. | reverse complement strand
CGATAACAACGTCTTTCATATCATTACCCTTCATCTCGAGAACTTCCCAGCCGAAGGCCTCCCACTTTGCACGAAGGTTACCCAGCGACAGCACTTTTTCTGTCGGCCCGTCAATCTGTTGTCCGTTAAAGTCGATGGCAGAAATAAGATTGTCAACCTTGTTGTGCGAAGCAAACATCGCTGCCTCCCAGATCTGCCCTTCCTGAAGCTCACCATCACCATGCAGTGAGAATACCAGCGAAGTGTCATGATTCAGCTTTTTGGTTAATGCTGCACCAATAGCGACAGAGAGCCCCTGCCCCAGAGAGCCTGAAGCAATACGGATACCGGGAAGGTGCTCATGAGTGGTGGGATGCCCTTGTATCCTCGAATTGATCTTCCTGAATGTACCCAGCTCCTTAACGTCAAAATATCCTGCGCGGGCAAGTACACTATACCATACTGGTGAAATGTGTCCGTTGGACAGAAAGAAAAGGTCTTCGCCCGTACCATCCATGTTAAAGCGCGTATTGTGCTTCATAGCATAAAAATACAAGGCAACGAGGTAATCCGCACACCCGAGCGAGCCTCCGGGGTGTCCCGACTGACACTGGTGTACCATTCTTACTATATCACGGCGCACCTGCGACGCAACCGAACTTAATTCTTTGTAAATCTCCTCCTTCATTATTTGGCTTGTTGGTTTATCAAATATTCTCCGTCAAAACTATGAGAGTGTTGCCCTAATGAAGGATAAGAATATTCAAAAAACCAGCAAAAATGTCAAAAGAGGCTGAATTGCTGTTTGATCACAATAAGAACCTTAACGTTCCACCAGTTCTTTTACACTTTCTCCATAAAAATCAATCTGATTGGGAGCCGTACTTTTAAGCAGGCGATACCATTTTCCGAAAGCGCCGATAAATACCAAAAGCATCAGAAACATAGCAATTACAGCTAATGAAGCAAGGAGATATTGCTGTTTTGGAAGATATATCGTTGTAACCTGTATGTATCCGGCCCAAAAGGTAATGAGCGCCATAAAAACCCCGGGAATAGCCGACCAGAGTGCATAGCGCCCACGATTCATGCGGATCAGCATAGTGGTACAAACGATAAGTCCGCACGCTGCCAGCAACTGGTTACTAATACCGAACAAAGGCCAGATGCTGCCTATATTACCCGTATACACCAGATACCCCCACGCAAAGGTGAACAGTGCGCTGCTTATGATCACCCCCGGAACCCAGTTCTTATCATTAAACTTTGGTATTGCCGAACCCAGCATTTCCTGTAAAAAGAAGCGGCCTACGCGTGTACCTGCATCAATGGCGGTAAGGATAAATACCGCCTCAAACATAATCGCGAAATTATACCAATAAGCGGTAAGCTGGTCCATAAAAGGAACTTTATTAAAGATATGGGCCATACCCACAGCAAGAGACACAGCCCCGCCTGTACGGCCATGAAGATCAATGCCGATCACATCCGAATAATGTTGCAGATCTACAGTGTGTAAAGCAGGATGAGCAGCTAAGAATGCATCATAACCTTCTTTCGGCGTGTTAATGGCAAAATAATCTCCCGGCATTAGCGTACAGGCCGCAATGAGCGCCATCAATGCAACAAAACCTTCTACCAGCATTGCTCCATAACCCACGAAAAGAATCTCGCTTTCTTTCGCAATCATTTTGGGTGTAGTGCCGGTAGCAATCACCGCGTGAAATCCGGAGATGGCGCCGCAGGCTATGACAATAAAAATAAACGGCAGTACGGGGCCTCCTATTACGGG
>DALYUO010000075.1:0-5949 GCA_031981225.1 Pararcticibacter sp. | reverse complement strand
AATAAATGCTGTAAGAGCGGGCATTTGCACGGTAGGATGTATAAATATCACCCCGACGGCAAGCATAAGGATAGTGCCGATCTTAAGATAGGTTGATAGATAGTCCCTCGGCACTAACAATAGCCATACCGGGAGCACAGAGGCAAGAAATCCATATAACGGAATAGCTATAGAGATTGTACCGATATCCCAGCTAAACAAACTGTTAATCTGAGGGTTTTGCATCAGATCATGCCCGCCTATAATGCCTGCGATCAGCAAAACACCGCCCAGTATACTCGCGAAGCCCACACTATCTTTTCTATAGCGCATAATTAAGCCCATAATAATTGCAATGGGCATCGTAATAACAACGGTAAATAACGACCAGGAAGCCTCATGCATGGCATTAATGCAGGCAAGGGATAATCCGGCAAGTGTGAGGATCAGAATAAACAAAATGGCCAGCCCGGCAATAGTTCCGGTAGCGGCACCAATTTCTCTCGAGGCGATAGTGGCTAGACTCTGGCCTTTATGGCGCACGGAAGCAAATAATACCACCATATCATGCACGCCTCCGCCCAATACGCATCCTATCAGGATCCAGAGAGCACCAGGCAGATATCCGAATTGTGCAGCAAGTACAGGACCAACCAGCGGCCCGGCGGCGGCAATTGCGGCGAAATGATGCCCGAATAATACATTCCTGTTTGTCGCAACATAATCTTGTCCGTCGGCAAACTCCACCGCCGGAGTAAGGTTTTTATTGCTCAAACGCAATACCTTATTGGCCATAAACACCCCATAAAACCGGTAAGCAATAGCGAAAACGAGTAAGCCAGTAAAAATCAGCGTGAGTGCATTAACGCCGTTTAAAAATTCCATAAAAGAGCATTTTAGGTTTATCGGGCTAAAAGTTACAAAAATATATGCTAACCTTAACAGGCGAACATTATTATTTGATGCACATCAATTCTTGACCGGCGACCAACATTATCCAAGTCCGGCATCATCCGTCACTCCCCTGCTTATGGCTTCTGACCAGTCGCGTTCACTCCATCCTTTTGCCAGAGCCGACAATAACCGGTTATGCACTACTGTAATGAGAGGCATAGGCGTCTGACTTTGTTGCGACATGTTGAATATCAACCTCGCATCTTTATAGCCTAACTGCGTGGTAAAACCAACTTGTGAATAGTCCTTTTCGGCAATCATTTTCCCGTAATTCTTAAAAATAGGAGAATTAAACAGCGTCGAACCGAAAAAGTCAGCAACCTTCGTGCGGTCAACCTTGTACTTCTCTGCAAGAGTATAGGCTTCAGCCATCATCTCCATAGATGCCTGTATCATAAAATTACCAGCAAGCTTGACCACGTTAGCGGCACCCGCTTCTTCTCCGAAATCGATAATACCCTGACTTGTACTTTCGAGCACAGGCTTAGCCTCCGCTTTAATATCATCAGAGCCGGAAACGCAGACCCATAATTTCTTTGCCGCAGCAGCCTCCGGCCTTCCAAACACAGGCGATGTCAGGTAGTAGCTGCCCGCGTCCCGATGAAGCGCATCAAGCTCTTTCGCCGTTTCCGGCAGGATGGTGCTCAGAGAAATATGAATAGCGCCTTTAGGCAACATTTTTAAGATCCCGTCATCTTTAGTGGTTACTTCCCTCACGGCGTTGTCGTCAGATAAAACGGTCACTATAAAGGCAGCATCGTTAGCAGATTCAGCGGGAGAAGCGCACCTGGTAATTGAATCCTGGTCAAGTTGATCCAACTTGGAAGCGGTCCGGTTATAAACTTGCAGGTGATATCCTGCTTCGATCAGGTTTTGTGCAATTGGCGTACCCAGATTTCCAAGTCCAATAAATCCTACTCTTGTTTTCATACTATAAGATCTTAATAATGATTTATGCCAAAGTTCAGGGATTTCCACAAAGTCTTCGTCTTGGTTGTGTAAAAGGTAACTATATCAACGTCCGGCATCGCGCAGCGTTCTATCATATCCTTCGGATACAAAAAGGAACCGCCGAATACCTGATAGACTTTGAGCTGGTAAAAGCAGAAATAAATTCGTTCCTTTCGTTACCTTTCCCCGGATTTTAACTACGATATTTGCTTCGCACTAAAACTAAAAAAACAATGAAGATAGCAATCACTGGAGCAACAGGTCAACTTGGTCAACTTGTAGTAAATAAACTAAAGGAGAAGGGTTATAACGACAATATAGTCGCCATTGTTCGTTCTGCACAAAAGGCATCTAACCTGAATGTAGAAGTGAGAGAAGCAGATTATGACAAACCAGAAACGCTGAACAATGCGTTGGCCGGTATAGATACGTTATTACTTATTTCTGGAAGTGAAGTAGGCAAGCGTGCCGTGCAGCATCTCAATATCATTGAAGCAGCGAAGCAAAATGATGTTAAATGGATTATTTACACCAGCATCCTTCGTGCCGATACATCAACTATCAGTCTTGCGGAGGAACACCTTGCCACTGAAACTGCGTTGAAGGACTCGGGCATTCCATTCACTTTGCTGCGTAATGGTTGGTATACAGAAAACTACACCGGTTCCATTCAAGGGGCTATTGCTGGCGGCGCATTTATTGGCAGTGCCGGTGAAGGAAAAATCTCTTCTGCTGCACGGGCAGACTATGCCGAGGCTGCCGTTGCCGTTTTAACAGGAGAAGGTCACCAGGGGAAGACCCATGAACTTGCGGGAGATGAAGCATGGACGCTGAGTGATCTGGCAGCAGAAGTTTCCCGCCAGACAGGCTCAAATATACCCTATAAAAATCTGCCGGAAAGTGACTATGCCGCTGCCCTTGTTTCCTTTGGATTGCCACAGGAATTAGCCAATGCAATAGCTGGATGGGACGTTTCGGCCTCCGAGGGTGCTTTATTTGATGATACGCGACAGCTTTCTGCTTTAATCGGACGGCCAACGACACCGCTTGCAGATACTGTAAGAGAAGCGCTGCAGAAATAGAAAACGGCGAAGGGTAAAGTCTTACTATACTGAGGGTTTGCTGGCAGGCCTGTAGCAGACAGAAGGCACACTGATGGCGCATTTGAGCATAGGGAGAATGATCCAGGTAATTTCCAGAGCTGTTATCTATGGTAGTAAACCTTTCCATAAACGGATCATAGAACCTGGCGCCATAATCATACTGCATCAAATCCGGCTCCGTTTGCAGCTCTTTCTCGTTATACTTGTACTGGTTGGCAGGGGAAGTGGGTGCATTACCCGCTCTCCGTATTTCCAGCCCGAATGGATGGTAGTCGTTATTCTCCAACACTGCACCGCTGACCAAAAAGCACCCTTGTATGCGGATAGCTACTACTCCGTTATAGCTTGCCCTGATAGGAACAAGGCAAACAACATACATTATTTGCTTTTCTTAGATAAGTATCTGATAATTTCTGCACTAACAAAAATAAAAATCAATACTACCCCTAACACAAAAAGGACTTTACTATTTCCAACATAACTATCAAAAAAAATGTAGATTATCGCTAATAAAAGTGCGCCGTAGCCTGATATATTAGAAACTATATACCAATTTTTTTTATTTCTCATCACGTAATTTACCGTTAAGGATTAAAGTCATTGGGCATTGCAGGTCTTATAACTGTTGTATTATCGCGAGGAGCAATTGGTTGTTGAGGGAAAGCCTTTTGATAATTCTTATAAAGTTTATACCCCAATACACCTGCCCCCAACCATTTAGCAGGTGGTCCCCATCCATTGGGCCAGTTATTTGGATTAAAACCTTGAGGCCTATTGTTAATAGGATTCTGAGATGGTGGTAAATAAGTGGCTGACCATTTTCCCGGGTCTCCAAATCCTTTAGTCGGCATAGTTGTTAAAGCTTTATAGGCGACATATAGTGTTACTCCTGCCATTACAACTTCTCCTATAGGAGTTGGTTCAGCTAACGCTGTTCCCCAACCTGCAGCCAATCCTCCTCCTGCAAAATTAGCAGTTCCACCGTCACCTCTCCCCGAGTTAGCATCTCACATATCAGCCAAAGAAGCTTTTCCCGCCTATCATATTATGACGAATCAGACCATACAAGACTGGAATTATTAACATAGCTATGATGAATAAAACTATCAATCTGCCTCGCTTTCTTTTTTGTGATAAATCTTCATCCTTCCATGTTTTTCTCAATTCCTGATACCGAGGACTTCTTTCATATCGGTACCAATTCGTGGCTCCTAATATAAGGATGAATGGCAACGCCCAAAATTTGTTAAAATTATTAGGAATTGAATATTCATAAAGGCACCTAATGAGAACTAAAAGATCAATTATAAGAAAACACTGTAAAACAGTGACAGCACTGCTTGCAAAACTTACTGCAGAACTATTTCCTCGCCTTTTATAAAAGGCAGTAACACGATAAAATAAATAATCAAATAAGTTCATAGTATTACTTCCAAATCTTGATGGATGCATTAGCGTTTGTAAATGCACCTTGCAAACTCCGGGCTTTGTTGCTATTAAAAGTCCAAGTTAAAACTCGAACTAGCATGATGCGAATCCCACGCCAGCTTGTGAACTCTGCGAAGAAGAAACAACTCTAGGGTTCTATACGATCAAAAACTAATCCCTTAAACTTTTCCCTTTTTAACTTTTCATAGGTTTCGGGAGCCACGATAATTAGAGGTTGCTTTCTATTTTTTACACCAAATAATAAATCGGTTCTATAAAACCCATCTGTTAGTTTTTTAGTGCCAATTTTCAAGAACGCTGGGATTGCGCCAATAACTTCTTTATAATTATTACAGACCTCGCAATAATCTATGAATTCAGTTTTTCTTCTTTCTGAGTCAAATTCAACTATTTCACAAGGTAGAAATTGGAAAAAACCAGGTTCTCGTTCAAAGCTTTTAAACTTAATATTTTTATATCCCTCTCTAACACAAAATTCTTTAAATTTAAGTGATACAATATATCTTAAATCATATGTGGCTGAAAAATCATATGTCTTTTTTTTGATCCTGAAAGAGGGATTGAAATAGTTAACGAAATCTAGTAAACATCCACACTCTCGACACGTGGACTCAATAAGCTGAGTTTCATGTTCAAGAAAAAAACTATCATTATCTTGCCCAATAAGGGTAAATCCGATTTTTTCCATATTATAACCCTATCTGTTCAAAGAAATCCTTTGCGGCTTCTGTATATTTAGCACCCGGACCATTATAAAAATCTGTTAATACTTTTTGTATTTTTTCAACTGAATTATTCAACTGAATTTTTGCTCCCGGATTAGCTCGCGAGGGTGCCATACCGTATTTTCTTAAAAATGCACTTAGTTCCGCATGTAAAGCCTTATGAGCCTCAGTTGTCATCTTTGTGAGAGACTGATTCTTTAGTCCTCCAAGAAATTTTGGAAAAGAATGATGTAAGTTATATAATGCCTTTGCTCCGCTTTTAATCCCTATATCCGGCATTTCCATCATCATCGGTTCAATAGGCCCTATAGGAAGGGTTTTCCAACCCTCTCTACTATCCCCATTGCCAACTCCCCCCGAGTTAGCAGAACTAACATTTGAAATCCTTACGTCGCCAATACCGCCTCCCTCTCCAGTATTCGAGTTGTTCGCATCTGGTTGTGTCCAAGAATACTTTACTCTGTCACCAAAGATTGACAAGTCACTAAGTTTACCGGATTCGGAGCTGAAAATTGTAGTACCCATCCCCATAGCGATCCTTGCTCTATCATCGTCATTGTTTATATTATAAAAATTATTGAATGTTCTTTCAGACATGATGGCTGCATTCCCTTCCATACTTCTTAGTTCATCACTCCAGTGATCTCCAGATCCCCCTCCTGCCGGCGCAAGACCAAGTGGATCGATAAAATTTACCGGGTTATCAAAACAATAGCTGTATGCACTCCAACTAGCCATAGCACTCGACAAAGGATCAATAAGATTCCACCTTCCAATCACCGGGTCAT
>DALYUO010000074.1:18578-19803 GCA_031981225.1 Pararcticibacter sp. | reverse complement strand
CAGCTGTACCAAATGGATTTCAATGACATGATTGAAAGACATGCCGCAAATCAGGCTGATATAACCGTAGCGACCATTCCGGTGACCGCAAAAGAAGCGTCGTCTTTCGGCATTATGAAGATTGATGAGAATAATAATATCACTTCGTTTATAGAGAAGCCGAAAACCGGTTTGGACGAATGGGCGTCAGAAGTTGGAGATGAAATGAAGTCGCAGGGCCGTTTATTCCAGGCATCCATGGGTATTTATGTCTTCAACAGGAGTATGATCTATGATATGCTTATGAACGACCCTCATACCGATTTCGGAAAGGAGATTATACCTGAAGCAATCACCAAGCAAAAGGTATTAAGTTATCAATATGACGGATACTGGACTGATATAGGGACGATACCTTCATTTTTTGAAGCCAACATAGGTCTTACGGATAATATTCCAAAGTTTAACCTCTTTGATAAACGCAGTATCTTTTCAAGGGCGAGAATGCTGCCCCCTTCAAAGGTTCTTGGGACAACACTTGAGAAAACGGTTATTGCCGAAGGCTGTATTATAAACGCAAGCCGTGTAGAACGGTCGGTTATCGGAATCCGTACACGTATCGGAAGGGGAACAACGATTGAATGCAGCTATATCATGGGCTGCGATTATTATCAGACACTGGAGCAGCTTGAAGAAGCCAAAGAGAGTGGTTCGCCTATTATGGGAATCGGCGAAAGATGTTATATAAAGAATGCCATCCTTGACAAAAACTGCAGGATCGGAAACGACGTGAGAATTAACGGAGGCCCTCACCTGGAAGATGGCGATTATGAGAAGTACACAGTAAGAGACGGCATTGTAGTGATTAAAAAGGCAGCTGTAATAACCAATGGAACGGTGATTTAGGCAATTAACAGGGGACAATTGACAGGGGACAATTATCCATTCTCAATTGTCAATTGTCAATTGTCCATTATTTCAACGCTGCTTCCGATATCAATCAAACTTAAACGGAGCCCTGCATTTTCAAATTTTGCCAGGGCTTCTTTTTTATCGATTTTAATGTATCCGAATGTGTCATAGTGCATCCCTATGATATTTGTACAATTAATAAATTTCGAGGCAATAACAGCATCGTCAATTCCCATCGTAAAGTTATCCCCAATCGGGAGGAAAGCTAGATCTATATTATAGAGCTCGCCTGTAAGCTTCATTTCCTGCATCAGGGCGGTATCACCTGAGTAAT
>DALYUO010000074.1:14769-18568 GCA_031981225.1 Pararcticibacter sp. | reverse complement strand
AACGGTCTTTCCCCGAGATTGAATAATGAAGCCTGCCGCAGTGCCGCCGTAGGTTCCGTCGGGCAGTGAGTTTGAATGTGCGGCAAATACCATTTTTACCTTACCGAACTCAAATGACCATTGTCCGCCGAGATTCATAGGGTGCGTATTAGATACCCCCCTGTTATTGAGCCACTCAGAAATCTCGAAAGAACACACAACCGTGGCCCCGGTGCGGCCGGCTATAGATAGAAGATCGGCTGCATGATCTGAATGCCCATGTGAAACAAGTATAAAATCTGCTTGTATGTTATCTGCGTCAATATCCTTCGCCAGTTCATTAGGCGTTATAAAAGGATCGAACAACACTTTCTTTCCCTGTAATTCCAAAAGGAAGCAAGACTGTCCATAATAGGTTATTCTCATGGCTACTGAGATTTATTGTCCGAAGAGATTCCCCAGTCCACCCATCATATTCTGGCTAAGGGCCTGCATCTCCGATTGATGAACATTCTCGGCTTGTTCAAGCGCCTTATTGACAGCAACAGATAAAAGGTCTTCGAGCTCTTCTTTATCAGCAGTCTTCAGGAAGTCTTCATCAATATGAATAGCATTTATATGTTTGTTGCCAGTAGCTGTTACCTTTATCTTTCCACCTTCTGCTTCGCCGCTCACGGTTATCGCGTCCAGTCTTTTCTTGATTTCCTCTGCCTGTTGCTGTACTTGAAGTAATTTATCAAACATGACTAAAATTTATATGCTATAACAGCTGTACGAAGTAAAAGTTCAAAGTGTTGTACGAAGAATCTGAGGTGTAAGCGGCTTTGATATAAAACCCGAGACCATGGAATAAGACTCAGCTCTTACTTTATCTTTCTCGTCGACAGATGAACTAACGATGTATATCTTTATGTCCTTTCGAAAAAAAGGCTTCAGCTCGTCGTATTTATCCAGAAAATCCCAACCGTCAAGTCCCGGCATATTCAAGTCAAGCAAAATCACATCAGGTAAATCGCCGGTGTCACGATTATGTTCGAGGTATTCGATAGCCTTAGCCGCATCCAAATAACTTGCATATTCATCGAATATCGAATGTTTTACAATCATTATCTGCGCAATTCTCTGATGAATCGGATCATCGTCAATTATAAAAACCTTACTCATGTGGTTTAGACCCTATAAAATGTAAATGTTTCCCTGAAGAATACATCAAGCAATTTTAACAACTTATATTGGTACACTATATTTTTGACTATTATTCAGGGAAATTTTATTGATTTTATAAACATACGAAAATGGCGGAAACCAAGCAATAAAAGACGAAATGATATAATCTTAATCTTCAGATGTATCTCCATTTCCGGTATATGCGCTCTTCTTAACAACCGGCATTCCTACCATCTTATAAAGTTCATCCAATTGCAGCAGGCTTCCGTTGGTTAGATTGCAAAGCAATACAATAGTGACGTCGGCAGTAAGGTCCCTCAGGTAAATATGTCTGAACCCGTGCCACCATCCTGTGTGATAGACAACTTTATGCCCCTCGCCATCGAAAATACGCCAGCCATAGCCATAGTTAAAATGCCCTCTTACAAGATTGTTGTGGCCTGTATAAGCTGAGTCAAGCCAGGCCTTTCCCAGCAGTTTACCTTTGCGCAGGCAACGGTCGAAAAGGAAAAGGTCGTGAACGGTGCTATAAATCCCTTTATCGCCAACGGGGCCGTCCAGAAAATTCTGTACAACGGAATAACGCCAGGTACGGTCATGCCCGACTACATCAACAGGAATTTTATCGTATTCGGCCTTAGAGTATACATTCGTGTTTTTCATACCGCAGGGCTTGAAAATATTCTCCTGCATAAACTGGGAATAAGGCATGCCAGACACCTTTTCAATAATAGCCCCCAGGATCATGAAGTTTGAATTATTATAATGGAATTTTACATTTGGTTTTGTGTATACAGGGGGCTTGTGCTCTGCAATAAGTTTCATCACATCATCGTTAGAGATCCCTTTACTTTCATTCTTACGCTGCGATTTCCAGAGTCTATCAACGAAATACACGTAATTCATTAAGCCCGAGCGATGGGATAGAAGCATTCTTATCGTGATGCCTGGATAGGGAAAATCCGGATAAAAGGCATTAACTGTTTGATCCAATTTAAGTTTTCCCTGCTCTGCAAGCATTAATATAGCAGTAGCTGTCATCGGCTTCGTTACAGATGCAAGTTCAAAAACAGAGTTAATAGTAAGACTATCCCTGTGAAGATAATCAGCCCAGCCGATAGCATTCTGATAAATTATCTTACCTTTCTTTGCCACAAGTACATTGCCGTTAAATCCTCTTCTTTTATGAAGTTCTTTCATGTAGGCGTCAATGCGTTTATCCGCCTTCTTACTGTCATATACGAGAAGAAGACTATCGGATTGGTCATCCTCTATGGTTCTGACTCTTTTTTTCCCCGGTTCAGAGGAACAGGAATTTAATGCAAGAACGGAACAAAACAAATAAAGGGCAAGAGTACAGAATCGAATCATATTAATTATAACCTGTTATATAAAGGGCGAAAATCAGAAAATATTATAAAAAGAACACCAAAAGAGTTTAAACAAAACTTTTCTCCCTGATTTTAAGGACAAAAGTTATTATTCAGGGAACTAACAAATTGTTTGATATACCGTTTTGGAAAATAACATATTAAACATTTTTACATAAGTTTGCGGGATCAAATAAATCCTAAAAATCATGAGTTTCAGAATAGAACATGACACAATGGGCGAAGTACAGGTTCCTGCAGATAAATACTGGGGAGCCCAGACTGAGCGCTCAAGAAACAACTTTAAAATCGGGCCGGAAGCATCCATGCCCAAAGAGATAATCGACGCTTTTGCATACCTGAAAAAAGCCGCTGCGTACACCAACACAGATTGCGGTGTGTTGCCGGCAGAAAAACGCGATCTGATTGCCAAGGTGTGTGATGAGATCCTCGAAGGAAAACTATACAACGAATTTCCCCTGGTAATCTGGCAAACCGGCTCGGGCACTCAGTCTAACATGAATGTTAACGAGGTAGTTGCTAACAGGGCCCACGTAATTCAGGGAAATAAGCTGGGAGAAGGAAAGACATTCATTCACCCGAATGATGACGTAAATAAATCTCAGTCGTCAAACGACACCTATCCTACTGCCATGCACATCGCAGCATATAAGATGGTGATGGAAGTAACAATCCCGGGAGTAGAAAAATTAAGAGATACGCTGAAAGCTAAGTCTGAAGCTTTTAAAGACGTGGTTAAAATTGGCCGTACTCACTTAATGGATGCTACACCACTTACATTAGGCCAGGAGTTTTCAGGCTATGTTTCGCAGTTAGACCATGCTCTTAAAGCTATTAAAAACACCCTCGACCATCTTGCTGAACTTGCATTAGGTGGTACTGCAGTGGGTACAGGTATCAACACTCCCAAAGGATATGATGTAAAGGTGGCACAATATATTGCTGATTTTACAGGACTTCCCTTCAGAACTGCTGAGAATAAGTACGAGGCCCTTGCTTCACATGATGCAATGGTAGAATCGCATGGGGCATTAAAGCAATTGGCTGTTGCATTAATGAAGATCGCTAACGACATCAGAATGATGGCGTCGGGACCGCGTTCAGGCATCGGCGAACTTTCTATTCCTGAAAATGAGCCAGGATCATCTATTATGCCAGGAAAAGTAAATCCGACTCAGAATGAGGCAATGACCATGGTGGCAACCCAGGTAATGGGTAATGATGTTGCTGTATCCATTGGCGGCTCCAACGGTCACTATGAG
>DALYUO010000074.1:9715-14759 GCA_031981225.1 Pararcticibacter sp. | reverse complement strand
TGTATTCAAGCCGGTTATTGCAGCTAACTTCCTTCAGTCGGCCAGACTTCTGGGAGACGTATGCGTAGCCTTTAATGACCATTGTGCTATTGGCATTGAGCCAAACTATGATGGCATTAAGAAACACGTTGAAAATTCATTAATGCTGGTTACTGCGCTTAACCCGCATATTGGTTATGAAAATGCAGCCAAGATTGCTAAAAAAGCACATAAAGAAAAGAAGTCGCTTCGTGAAGCTGCTTTAGAACTGGGATTACTGACAAACGAACAGTTTGATCAGTGGGTCCGTCCTGAAGACATGATCGGAGGACTAAAATAAAACTTGTTCCTGTAATCCCTCTCTTCCTTAAAAGAAGAGAGGGAATTTTATTTATATGAGATTCACTTATTTTTCCTTTAGCCTGCTGCTTGCGGCTTTATTGTTTTCAGCGTCCTGTAAATTTAACCCCGACGTTCAAGGCGAGGGCTTTGCAGCGATTCAGGGTATATGGGAGGAAGAGCCCCTGAAGTATCGGGACAGCCTGTTACAATACACACGCCATCAGTTTAAATTTACCTGCGATTCTTTCTACGCTACGCTTGAAACAACTTCAAAGGTAAACTATTATGACGATAGCTGTTTCAATAACGGGCGTTGGAAAGAATATGCGAAAGGGAATTATGCTGTAAGCAACGATACCCTGTATTTCAACGGCACATTCACAAAATCCAACTTCAAACAGAAGTTATCGGGATGTTACCGTACAGGGCAGTATATTCCTGTCTTTTTAATAAAACATACTTCAGCCGAAAAGATAGAACTACTAAATTTACAACAGAACATCTCAGTTGTTCTGAAACTTAAAGAAAAAATAAATTGTAATCCTCAGCCATTGTAGCATATGAAAGCTTTATTGAGAAATGTACTGATAGCTGGCCTCTTTATCTATACCCCGGTTCAAACAATGGCATGGGGACTTCTTGGCCATCGTATTGTAGCAGAAGTTGCCGACCATCACCTGAATAGAAGACCCGTAAAGAGATCCAAAAGATCCTGGGCACAGAGACTATTGCAAGGGACTTTCATACGAACAGGCAAAGAGTATCTTAGAGACCGACACGGGAGCAAATGCATTCACTAAGATCCGCTTTGTATCTTCTGAATTAAAGAAGAAGAACCTGACTCCTGAAATGAAGCAGATGTATCTCCGGATACTGATACACCTGGTGGGAGATATACACCAACCTATGCACTGCGGACTTGAAGAAGATAAAGGAGGTAACGATGTGAAGGTGAAATGGTTCAATAAACAGATGAACCTGCATAGCCTATGGGATTCAGACTTTATAGAATTCCAGCAATTAAGCTATACAGAATATGCAAAAGCGGTAGATCATGCCACCAAAAAGCAATTGAATACCTGGCAGAATGACGATCTTAGTCAATGGGTATTCGGATCCTACCAGATTAGCGGCGAACTTTACAAGGAAGCCGAAAAGAATACAAGCTACAGCTACAGGTATAACTTCGATCATCTGGACACCCTTAATCAGCAACTTTTAAAAGGAGGAATCCGGTTGGCAGGATTGCTAAACGAAATATTCTCCTGAAAAATCCCGCCAATCCACTTACAACTTGCAACACGTAACTCAATGAAGATACTGATGGTCTGCCTGGGCAATATTTGCCGTTCGCCACTTGCCCACGGAATAATGGAGAACCTCGTGAAAGAAAAGGGTCTTGACTGGGAGGTTGATTCTGCCGGAACGGGAAACTGGCACATCGGCGAACCGCCAGACCGCCGGTCGGTTGCGATAGCAAGAAAATATGGAGTAGATATCTCGGCACAGTGCTGTCGTTTGTTTGATCCCTCTGATTTCGGGAAGTTCGACAGGATATATGTGATGGACCGGATGAATCTTAGGGATATACTCGGGATGGCCAAAACAGATGCCGACCGGAAAAAAGTACGACTACTTTTAGATAAGGAAGTCGTTCCTGACCCATACTATGAAGATGACCAGTTCGACCCGGTTTATCAGATGATAGAAAAAGGCTGCCGGAGAATTATCGAAGAAGAGCTGAGAGGCAATTAATATTACGTCAAACTATCCGCTTTTTGTACTTTTGCCGCATGGCGAACAATAAACCGTCTGTTCCAAAAGGCACAAGAGACTTTTCACCGGCTGAAATGGTGAAGCGTAATTACATCTTTGACACCATCAAATCAGTTTTCAGGAAGTATGGCTACCAGGAGATACAAACACCCTCTATGGAAAACCTTGCTACCCTGACGGGAAAGTATGGAGATGAAGGAGATAAACTGATTTTCAAGATACTTAATAGCGGAGACTTCTGGGGAGAAGCTGAGAGCAGAAAGCAAAAAGCGGAAAACTTTGAGTTTAGCTCAAGGAGTCTATTGCCCGTATTGTCGGAAAAAGCTCTTCGCTACGATCTTACCGTACCATTTGCAAGGTATGTGGTAATGCACCAGAACGAAATCTCCTACCCCTTTAAACGCTTTCAGATTCAACCGGTTTGGCGCGCGGACCGACCTCAAAAGGGCCGCTATCGTGAGTTTTATCAGTGCGATGCTGATGTAGTAGGATCAGAAAGCCTGATAAATGAAGCGGAGTTCGTGATGATATATCAGGAAGCTTTAAGCAAACTGGGTTTAAAGGACTTTACTATAAAGATCAACAACCGTAAGATACTTTCTGGAATAGCGGAAGTCATCGGGAAGCCTCAGCTGATCACCGATATGACGGTTGCTATTGATAAACTGGATAAGATAGGAATAGAAGGTGTAACCAAAGAGCTGATTGAAAGAGGTTTCACCGAAACGGATATTGAGATGCTGAAGCCTGTAATTTTATTGCAGGGATCTAATCAGGAGATGCTCAAGGATTTAAAAACAGTTTTAGGCTCCTCTCCTATCGGATTAAAAGGCATAGAAGAAATAGAAACTATTTTGGAATACCTGGCTGTCTTTTTAGGTGCTGAACTGAAATCCGTAAATGTTCAGCTCGATATCACCCTGGCCCGCGGATTAAACTATTATACCGGAGCTATATTCGAAGTCAAAACAAATGAAGTAGCAATGGGCAGCATCGGAGGAGGAGGACGTTATGATGACCTTACTGGCATGTTTGGACTGAAGGGTCTTACAGGTGCCGGTATATCATTTGGAGCCGACCGGATTTACGATGTTTTAGAAGAACTGCAGCTATTTCCTTCAGGCGCTACAACGACCACCAAGGTTCTACTGACAAACTTCGACGAAGAAGCTGAAAAATATGCTCTGCCGATACTCCAGGCATTGCGGAATAAAGGTATAGCAGCAGAGCTTTATCCCTCGTCGGCAAAGATTAAAAAGCAGATGACCTATGCAGACAATAAGAACATTCCGTATGTAGTCCTTACCGGCAGTGAAGAAATGAACGCAGGAAAACTCACGCTAAAAGACATGAAGAGCGGCGCTCAGGAGCTTTTAACGAAAGAGGAACTGATCGAAAAAATCAAGCTGGATTAGGATCTTCTCTCCTGCTTCCTTCGTATAACTCATATTCAAGCAGTCTGCAATCAAGCTTCCCGTTATAAAACTCTATTCGCCGGGAAGCTTTCAAGCCGATCTTTTTAGCCAGATCGGGGTTGCCTGTGAATATATAACCGAAGTAGCCGCCACACTTCTGTTTCATGAAATCGCCTATGCGCTTATATGTTCCTTCGAGTACAGAATGAACTCCCAGTCGCTCCCCATATTCGGGATTAAATATCACTACCCCAGAGCCAGGAGGGACTTCTGTGTCTGCAAAGTCGCATACACGAAACTCAATTAAATGATCTACTCCGGCAGTTTTTGCATTTTTCTCTGCAATATCAATGGCCTCTTCAGATATATCGGTAGCTATAATTTTAAAATCGAGCTGTTTCTTAGCTTTATCTTTTAGTTTTCGCCGTTCTGTGAAGAACACTTGTTCATCGTATCCAAGAATATGCATAAAGCCATAATTCATCCTGAAAAAGCCAGGGCTCTTGTTTGTGGCTATCAGGGCTGCTTCAATTGCGAGCGTACCTGATCCACACATTGGATTAACAAAAGAGCTGTTCTGGTCCCATTTGGTAGCAAGGATGGTTCCGCAGGCCAGGGCCTCAAGCATAGGCGCCTTCCCCGGCAGTTTTCTGTAACCATGTTTTGAGATCACTTCACCCGACGTGTCGATATAAATTTCTGCCTCTTCGTCTCGCCAGTAAAGGTGAATTACTGTTTTATTAGTTAGCGGCCCCGAATCCGGCCTTACATTCACTTTTGATCTAATGCGGTCAACGATGGCATCCTTAACCTTCACATTGGCAAACAGTGGCGTACGGATGTACTGGTTCTCAACATTAGAGGTTATAGAAAAATACCCGGCAAAGTCAATCAGCTCCTCCCATGGCACTTCAACAAGCTCTGCATATAACTCCTCGGGAGTTCGCGCACTAAAGCGCTTCAACGAATATAAAACCTGGCTTGCTGTACGAAGGTTGAGGTTCAATGTAATACAATCGTTGACGCTCGCCTCAAGTTCAAGTCCGGTACTAAAACTCCTTTTCACCTCGAAACCAAGCTCTTCCACCTCGGCTAAAAGGTATGGCGCCAGGCGCTTATTACACGTTACGAGGACTTTGCTACTGGTGTTGAAAACTTCCATAAAATAAGTGCGAAGTTAATCAATTAAATTTGCCAGCTTTGAATACTCATAACAATATTAAATATAACATGGATATTAAGGGAAAGATACACGAGATTTCACCAATTATGAATGTCACTGAAACATTCAAAAAACGTGAACTTATTATCGAATATGCTGAAAATCCTTCGTACCCCGAATACATAAAATTTGAAGCATTACAGGATAAAGTTAATTTATTTGATAATCTTAAAACAGGGGACCAGGTAGAAGTATTTTTTAATCTGCGCGGCCGTCCATGGACAGACCGGAATGGCAAAACTGCCTATTTCAATACGTTGGTAGTATGGAGAATTAACACACTAAGCGCGGCAGGCAACGAAAGTCCCGC
>DALYUO010000074.1:2939-9705 GCA_031981225.1 Pararcticibacter sp. | reverse complement strand
AATATGCGCCTCCTGCTGATCTCAATTCTGCCCCTCAGGACGATGACCTACCGTTCTAATTAGCTTTTACAGAGCAAAATCCCCTTCAAACGGAAAGGTTTTGCTCTGTAAAGCCTCTTTTTATACTCCTTATCAACTCTTCCATCAAGCTTTCTGTTAAAAAGTGTTAAACCATAGTTGAGTTGCAGGCACTTCTTTATTTTTGTATCAGATGAAAAAGAGAAGTATCAGCCTTATTATCGGATTGATGAGTGCGGCCTTGCTGGGAGTAATAGGAATGCAATACTACTTTATTCATGAATCCTATATCCAGAAGTCTCAGCTTTTCGACCTTTCTGTCAATAACTCCCTGAGCGAAGTCACAAAAAAACTGGCGAAAAGAGATGCTATGCTTTTTGTAAAACGTAAAGCGTACGCCGAAGAGGAACTTAGAAATACCCGAAAAAAGAAAAAGGAACAGGATATCGCACGGCGGCAAGCCGAGTTGTTTGCCCAACGCATAAAAGCTATAAACGACAAGATTGAGCGTGATTTTAAATTGCGGGACAGTGCCCTCAGAAACCGCTTTCCACGTGTAATGACCATAGACAATGAGTTCTATGAAACCTATTTAAGAGATCCGGGAGAGAGGAGTAAAGTTCGCTTTCAGATAAAAATGCAGCAGTCTATTGACGATTACGGACAGGTTTTTCAAAACGAAGTCCATGAGCTATATGTAGAGAATCCGGACGTTCAGAAGTTCAAGAAGACGAGAAAAACAGCTCAGGATACAGTTTATTACCTAATTGAAGATCCTACGGCGGGCTTAAGGGTTGTTTCATTGCCGAAGCGGAATCCGCGCTTAAATCAGCAGCTGAAAGAAGAGCGCCAAAGACACGAGCAGGAACAACTGGCAAAAATTCTGGAAGAAGAAAAAAGGAAAGAGGTAAAAAACATTAACCACTTTTTTAATTCAGCAAAAACTGTGAACTATAAGTCAGCGATCTTCGAAGATCTGGCCAATGAATATGAGCAGTTCAGCACTCCCCTGCTTCGCCGTATAAATCCGGTTCTGGTAGACACCCTTCTTCGTTCAGAGCTTCTTCGCCGGGGGATAAACCTTGCCTATAAATATCGGATCGGATCTGCCAATTCGGACTCGCTGCTTTTTGCTACCGACAGGAAAGGTTCTTTTGACGATGAAAACACATATACTACTGCACTTTTCCCAAAAGAGATCATCAACGATTCGGGAATATTGAGTATCACATTCCCTGAAAAGAACAAGTACCTGATTCAAAACATGAATGTAGTACTTGCATCGTCGGCCAGCCTTTTGATCGTAATGATTGGCTGTTTTGCATTTACAATACTGACTATTTTCAGGCAGAAGAAAATTTCGGAAATGAAAACAGACTTCATTAACAATATGACGCATGAGTTTAAAACTCCTGTGGCAACAATTATGATTGCAAGTGAAGCTTTGAAAGACCCCGAAATCACAGAGGATGCTACCCGCATCAAGCGGTTGGCTGGTATTATTTACGACGAAAATGTACGTTTAGGCAACCATATTGAAAGGGTATTGAATATAGCCAGGATCGATCGCGACGACTTAAAACTGGAGTTTAAACCTGTCGACATGAACGATCTTATATCTGCTATCACAGACAGCATGCAATTACAATTCGTAAAGAAGGAGGCGAAGGTAGATTTAAACATATCGGCTCTTCAGTCGGTAATCAACGGCGATGAACTGCACTTAAGTAATGTGATATTCAACCTCATCGATAACGCATTGAAATACAGCCATGAGAAGCCCGAAATATCCATCAGTACAAGCAATACAGGAAAGAACCTGATCATCAAAGTTTCCGATAAGGGAATTGGCATGAACAAGGATCAGCTTTCTAAGATATTTGAGCAGTTTTACCGGATACCAACAGGAAATGTTCACGACGTTAAAGGTTTTGGACTGGGTCTCAGTTATGTAAATAATATCGTCAAACGGCACCGGGGCTCCGTAAAAGTTAAAAGCGAGAAGGACAAGGGATCAGAATTTGAAATTACTTTTCCTCTTTCCTGATATAATGACGAAAGGTTTAACAATCCAATTTAATATATGCAATGAAAAAAATTTTACTGGTAGAGGATGATCCTAACCTCGGATTGCTGCTTCAGGATTACTTACAACTGAAAGGTAAATATGAAGTTGTTCTGGCAAAAGACGGTGAAGAAGGTTTAGAATTGTTCAACAAGGAAAGTTTCGACCTTTGCATTCTGGATGTAATGATGCCAAAGAAAGATGGATTCTCTTTGGGAAAGGATATACGCAGAATAAACCCCGTTATTCCTATCATTTTCGCGACTGCCAAAACAATGATCGAAGACAAATCGGAGGCCTTCAATCTCGGCGGCGATGATTATATAACCAAACCGTTTAGAATTGAAGAACTACTTCTGCGAATCAATGCATTGCTCAAAAGAGTTTCCAACCAGGAAAGCAAACAGGAGGAACAAAGCAGGTTCCAGATTGGAAATTACACATTCGACTATACCACGCAGGTAATAAAAAAGGATGATTTCCAGCAAAAAGTATCGACGAAGGAAGCTGAGCTGCTGCGGTTGTTGTGTCTTAAAAAGAACAATGTCCTTACCAGGGAAGAAGCGCTTTTAAGCATCTGGCATGACGATAACTATTTTAACGGACGGAGCATGGATGTTTTCCTTAGCAAACTACGGAAATACCTTAAAGACGATCCTAAAGTGGAGATTATCAATGTACACGGGAAAGGCTACAAACTTATTGTGAACTAAATCATTTTTTTAATGTAACTTTGCTGCATTCACATGATGCGGAAAAAAACATCGCTTAAGATTGCGTTCTCACTCTGTTTATTGCTGTACTTTTCGGCAATAACGGTTTCCCTTGATTTTTTCCACGATCATAAAAGCGTAGCTACCTGCGATGATTCCGGCAAGCACGATGTTTGCACTCACAAATCTCACATCTCTGATACCTCATCGTGCTGGGTATGTTCTGCTCATTTACAAAAAGAAGCTGTTGAACCAACTGTAAGGGCTGAATTGTCTCTTGAAGTGCCTTTTGAACGCATCTTAACTGAGAACAAAGCAATCGGTTATGTTTGCGAGCGGCTTGTCCTGCTTCTCAGGGGGCCCCCGTCAAAATAATACCAGATCCCGGCACATCGGCCCTGGATTATTTCATATCCCCCCATTGGCACCTTCATAATTTTTATTGAATGTAGCAGAATGTCATGCTTCTGGTTCATTCTCAACATCACACTTCATCAAGTGCAACATGAGACTTTTTTCATTATTCATACTTTTATTTATATTGCTAAGCAGCTTTGAAACAAAGGCTGACATTCCGGCCATTAAAGGTCGTGTAACAGATGCCGATACACAGGCTCCGCTGGCCGGCGCTACACTCTCAATTCCTGAGTTACGAATTTCTGTGGTAAGCGATCAAAACGGAGAATACCACTTTCCCTCCCTCCCTTCAAAGGGACGATTTTTGATCGAGGTGAAATTTGTTGGATATAAATCGGTAGTGCAAACAATTAATACGACCAGCCTCGTTTCGGTTGATTTCAAATTGGAAAGAAGTGTCATCGAAGTGCAGGAAGTAGTAGTGACTGGCACACTGAACAGTTCTATGAACACTAAAAACAGCACTTCGGTCGCCGTAGTCAATAAAGCGGATCTATCACGCTTGCCCTCAAATAATATTGTTGATGCTATTTCAAGAATTCCGGGGGTATCGAAGATTACTACCGGCGCTGCCATATCAAAACCTGTTATCAGGGGCATGAGCTATAACAGGGTGATCACGCTTTCTGACGGAGTAAAACAGGAAGGACAGCAATGGGGAGATGAACACGGGATAGAAATTGACCAGTATCGGGCCGACCGGGTTGAGGTTTTACGCGGGGCTGCCAGCCTTTTATATGGCTCTGATGCCATGGGTGGAGTAATTAATATCATTGATCCTCTGCCTCCATCTGAAGGGGAGATCAAAGGGGAACTCCTTACAAGCTACGCCACCAATAATGGTTTAAGCGGCACATCTGCAATGATTGAGGGGAATAACAATGGCTTTGTCTGGCGAGGCAGAGGTTCTTATAAAAATGCATTTGGTTACAACACGCCCGACTACCGGCTGCCTAACAGCGGATTTCATGAAACTAATCTGAGCAGTCAGCTAGGCTTCAATAAAGCATGGGGCTACGTACACCTGGACCTTTCGAGTTTCAGACAAAGATTAGGGTTGCCCGAATTTGAACGGAACGACGATGGTCAATTTATTCTTGAACCTGAGGAGGAAGGAGAAGAAGGAACCGTAATGGATCCTTCCCGGTACAAAACACGCAACCTCTTTACTCCCCTGCAGGATATAAGGCACTATAAAGCAGCTTTAAACAGCTATGTCCTATTAGGTGAGGGTAAATTACGTTCAACTATTGCCTTTCAGAACAACCAGAGAAGAGAGCTGGAAGAAAGCGAAACCAGCCCGAGCCTGTTCTTTGACCTGAAAACATATAGCTATGATCTTAAATATTACTTTAAGGAGCTGAATAGCTGGGAACGGGTAATTGGCGTATCAGGTGCTTTTCAGAATAACAAGAACAAGGCCGAAGAACTATTGGTGCCCGACTATGATAGCTACGACCTTGGAGCTTTCGCATATGCCAAGAAAAATTGGACAAATACGACACTCAATGCCGGACTACGCTTCGATTACCGGAACATAGACGGCAGGCAAATGGAAGAAGACGGAGAAGCGAAGTTTTCGGCTTTCTCTAACAACTTCTCAAACATCAGCGGCGCTATCGGCTTCACGCATGAAATTAACTCGAGGTTCAATTTTAAGGCGAACATCGGAAGCGCCTTCAGGGCGCCTAATGTTGCCGAATTAAGTACAGACGGAGTTCATGAAGGCACAGCGAGATATGAAAAAGGCAACTCAAGCCTCGACCCGGAAAGAAGTATTTACGCGGACGCTGCAATTTCCTACCACACCAGCAAAATGAATATCTTCCTGAACGCGTATAATAACTATATTCATCAGTATATTTATCTGCGTCGCCTTAACGATGACGAGATTATCGACGACCATGAGGTTTATCATTATGTGCAGAACAACGCTAATCTTTATGGGTTTGAAGCAGGGGTAACACTGCATCCTGTTCCACTTATCCACTTCGAAAACAGCTTTTCCTTAACAAGAGCACGGAATCATTCGACTAAAGACGATCTTCCTTTTACACCTGCCCCGGTGCTGCGAAACGAACTCAGGTTTGAGCCCGAATTTAAAAACCTGCAGAATAGCTGGTTCTCTATCGGTCTGGATAATGTATTTAAACAAAGTCATGTGGATGCGCTTGAAACGCCAAGTCCTGCTTACACGCTGGTGAATGCTTCGTTTGGCACTACCGTTAAATTAGGACCGCAAACCCTTCAGCTTAGTGTTTCTGCAAACAACCTGTTTGATAAATCGTATATCGATCATTTAAGCCGGTTTAAAAACGATGGTTTCCTGAATCCGGGACGAAATATATCCTTCGGTCTGTTCGTGCCTTTACTATTAAGCGGCAAGTAGCCGATGATCTCCTGAAAACAAAGAAACTTTTCAAGCGTGTTTCAGTTAAAAAGAGTATGAGAAAGATATTGGTCCTTTTGATTCTATTAGCTCCGGCAGCATTGCTTGCGCAAACAGATACCCTTTCAATTACTCTTGAGAATGTAAAATACCCCTACCCAGTTCAGTTTATTAATCTGACTACGGAGGGCCAGGACATGCGCATGGCGTATATGGATATTAAGCCAGCAAGCACAAACGGAAAAACCGTCGTGCTCTTTCACGGTAAGAACTTTGCAGGCTATTACTGGAAAGACGTTATTAAAGCACTGGCAGATAAAGGATACAGGGTAATAGTTCCAGATCAGATAGGTTTTGGAAAATCTTCAAAGCCATTTATTCACTATAGTTTTCACCTTCTCGCAAAGTTCAGCAAACAGCTTCTGGATACTTTAGGCGTAGCGAAAGCCGCAGTCCTCGGTCACTCTATGGGAGGTATGCTCGCCACCCGCTTCGCCTTGCAGTATCCGGAAACAACGACTAAACTGTTGCTTGAGAATCCTATCGGGTTTGAAGACTATCGCACGTTTGTTCCTTATATCTCAACAGAAGAACAATATAGAAACGAATTAAAGACCTCTGCTGAAAGCGTGAAGAAGTATTACCAGTCATCTTACTTCCCCGAGTGGCGAAATGACTATGATTATCTTGTAAAAATTGGTGCGGGCGTAGTAAACAGTGCAGACTTTCCGCGGTATGCCAAGGTATCCGCCATGACATTTACTATGATCTATGAACAACCAGTGGTTTACGAATTTCCCAACCTTAAAGTGTCAACGGTGTTGTTTATTGGGCTTGAAGATAAAACGATCGTAGGCAAAGGCTTGCTTTCAAAGGAAGAGCAGGCGAAGCACGGTCAATATAAAGTGCTGGGTAAACAAATAGCCGCAAAGATACCGGGCGCTAAACTGGTGGAGTTCGAAGGCGTAGGCCACATTCCACATGTACAGGTTCCTGCAAAGTTTAACTCTGCCCTGATAGCCAATCTTTTTTAGCCCGCAATACCTACTTTTGGGGAATGAACAGAGATACTATTATTGAACAGACCGTTGCTTTTGTAAAGGAGGCGTTAAAAGATGCTGAAAGCGGACACGACTGGTGGCATATAGAACGTGTATGGAAAAC
>DALYUO010000074.1:0-2929 GCA_031981225.1 Pararcticibacter sp. | reverse complement strand
AAAACAGCTATAAATATTGCATCAGCCGAAAAAGCCGACCTGCTGATCGTAGAACTGGCCGCTCTGCTGCATGACATCGCTGATGCCAAGTTTCACAATGGCGATGAAGAAATCGGTCCTGCCACTGCTGTTTCTTTTTTAAAATCAATTGATTTAGAAGAAGATATTGTTTTCCACGTGGAACAAATCATAAGAAACATGTCTTTCAAATCAAGCCTCGGAGAGATCACTTTCCGATCGAAAGAGCTCGAAATTGTTCAGGATGCCGACCGCCTGGATGCCATTGGGGCTATGGGGATAGCACGGGCGTTTACTTATGGAGGATATAAAAACCGCGAATTGTATAATCCTGAAATTCCGCCTAAGCTTTCGATGACGAAGGAGGAATACAAAAAGAGCACAGCCCCTACTATCAATCATTTCTATGAAAAACTGCTGCTGCTAAAAGACAAGATGAATACTGTATCGGGAAAGAATCTGGCAGCAGGAAGGCATCTCTTTATGGAAAATTTTCTTGAGCAGTTTTATGCAGAGTGGAATGGAGAAAAGTAGTATTATTGTATATGAAGCTCAGGGAATTAGTATTTATTAATGCATTTGTGGTTGCCTTGACGTTAGCCATAGTAAACTTCTACTTTCAGGGCAGTGTTTATGATCTGACTCTAACGTTTGTCATAACGCTGGTAATCTGTTATATCGTATTTTATTATCTTATTGAGAGATATATATACAGTAAGATAAAACTCATCTATAAACTTATCCATAACCTCAAACTTGGGAAAGACCTTAAGGACGCATTAGGAGAATACGTTAGTAATGACCCTATTAATGATGTGGAAAATGAAGTGAAGGAATGGGCAAGGGTTAAAAAAATAGAAATAGATGCATTAAAGCAACAAGAACAGTTTAGACGCGACTTCCTTGGAAACATATCGCATGAATTAAAAACACCTCTTTTTGCCGTTCAGGGATACATCGAAGCCTTACAGGACGAAGCTATGGAGGATCCTAAGCTTGCGAAACAATTCCTTGAAAAAGCTTCCAGGAATATCGATCGCCTCAGCCTCCTGATAAAAGACCTGGACTCGATTTCGAAGCTCGAAAGTGGTGAAATCCAGCTTAGCTATAAAAAGTTTGATCTCACAGCACTTATAAAGGAAGTTATAGATCAAATGGAACTAAAAGCCAGAACCCAGAAAGTTCAGTTAATCTTTAAAGATAAATATCATGTTCCGACATGGGTGAGCGCCGACCGCGACAAGATTTGCCAGGTACTCATCAACTTGATTGATAATTCAATTAAGTACGGGCGTGAAAATGGCACTACTTCTATCAAAACATTTGAGCTGCACGATCAAATTTTAGTAGAGGTGACAGACGATGGCATAGGAATAGAGGAAAAGTATCTGCCAAGGTTGTTCGAGCGCTTCTTTCGGACAGACATGAGCCGGTCGCGGCAGATCGGAGGCTCCGGACTTGGACTGGCAATCGTGAAACATATTCTGGAAGCACATCAGCAAACCATAACAGTGAGGAGTACCGAGGGCCTGGGTTCAACATTTGCCTTCACACTTGCTAGAGCCAAAGCAGCATTCCCTATTTAGGCCGAGTCCGGAAGATCCGGCAGGAAAACATTTGCATCGCTTTATTAACAATTAACATTAAGTTAACATTGTATTGATATTTTTGCATGATTTCGAAAAATACAATATGTCACTAAACAGCATTTTCCAATATTTCGTACCGAAAGACCGGAAATTCTTCCCATTGTTTGAGAAGGCAAGCGGGAACCTGATCAACTTAGGAGAAGCTCTGAACGAACTCGTTCACTGCAATGATTTAAACCGCAAGGCAGAATTAACCAAAAACATCGAAGATTTTGAGCATGTGGGCGATGATATTACACATCAAATCTTCCTTGAAATGGGAAAAAACTTCATTACTCCTTTTGACCGCGAAGATATTCACGCACTGGCTTCAGCGATCGATGATATAGCCGATTTCATTCACGGCTCTGCAGCGAGGATGCAGCTATACAAGATTACCGACAATACGGTTCCTGTTCAGAAGTTGTCGGAATTAATTCTTCAGGGATGTCAGGATTTACACAAAGCGGTATGCGAACTAAAGAACTTAAAAAATATCCGTGTAATCACTGATTCTTGCGTGCGTATCAACAGCATGGAGAATCAAGCGGACTACGTGTTCGACAGAGCCGTTGCTGATCTTTTTGAATACGAACAGGACGCAAAACTTATTATAAAATATAAGGAAATTCTTTCTGCACTGGAGACAGCTACAGATAAGTGCGAAGATGCAGCTAACGTACTCGAAACAATTCTTGTTAAAAACGCCTAATAATTAAAATTAACTAAAAATGGTTACAACCCTTTTAGTAATTGTCGTTATCCTGGCAGTTGTGTTCGATTATATCAACGGATTTCACGATGCGGCAAACTCCATTGCTACTGTAGTTTCTACAAAAGTACTATCGCCTTTTCAGGCAGTTCTCTGGGCTGCACTTTTCAATTTTGCAGCATATTTCTATTTTGATGACCATAAAGTTGCCAATACTGTTGCCAAAACAGTAGTTGAAAACTTTATTACCATGCATGTGATACTTGCCGGATTGGTAGCAGCAATTACGTGGAATCTCTTCACCTGGTACTACGGCATACCATCGAGTTCAAGCCACACTCTTATCGGAGGCTTTGCCGGCGCTGGGATTACCTACGCTTTATTAAACGGCTATACCCCCGTAGATGCACTGAATCTTGGTTATGTATTCAAGATCCTTTCATTCATTGTGCTTGCGCCAATCATAGGTATGATCATATCAGTCATCATTACCCTGATCATTATTAATCTTAGTCGATGGTCGAAGCCTTCAACAGCGGAAAAATGGTTCAAGCGGCTCCAGTTGGTTTCG
>DALYUO010000073.1:19557-20113 GCA_031981225.1 Pararcticibacter sp. | reverse complement strand
AAAACCACTTGGAATTGATTCGGAAAGACCCCGCCTGACATGGATGCTTAACGACAGTCGCCAGGGAGCGAAGCAAACCGCCTACGAGGTTATTGTTGGAACTGATTCTATCAGAGTAGGGAATAAGGACGGGGATCTGTGGACGTCGGGGAAAATTTCTTCAGGAAGTATGCCGGTCATTTATTCCGGAAAAAAACTAAATCGTTTTACCAGGTATTATTGGAAAGTTGTAACCTGGGATCAACTCGGCAAACCTGCAGAATCAAAGGTATCGGCTTTTGAGACAGGAATGATGGGGCAGGAGAACTGGAAAGGAACCTGGATCTCTGATCATGGCTCCATTGATACGAAGCCTGCGCCCTATTTTCGTAAGGTTTTTAATACCTCCAAAAAGCTGAAAAGCGCGAGAGCTTATATTGCTGTTGGCGGCCTGTATGAACTGTATCTGAATGGTAAGAAAGTTGGTAATCATCGGCTTGATCCGGTTTATACGCGTTTCGACCGCCGCAACATCTATGTAAGTTACGATGTAACGGAGCATCTGCAAAGCGGAAAA
>DALYUO010000073.1:18982-19547 GCA_031981225.1 Pararcticibacter sp. | reverse complement strand
GTCGGAGTCATTCTTGGCAACGGCTGGTACAATCATCAGTCGCGTGCAGTTTGGAACTTTGAGCGTGCGCCCTGGCGTAACAGGCCGGCATTTTGTATGGATCTCCGCCTGACGTATGAGGACGGAACAGTAGAAGTGGTGGGCACCGACCTCGATTGGAAAACAGATCAGGGGCCTATTGTGTTCAACAGCATTTATACGGGCGAACATTACGATGCCCAGCGTGAACAAAAGGGTTGGAATACCGTTGGTTTTGATGATGCTAAGTGGCACGGAGTAATGTACCGCGCTGCGCCTTCTCAGAATATAGTATCTCAGGCTTTACATCCAATTCGCAATGTCGAAACGATCCCTGCTAAATCTGTTAAAAAGATTAATGACACCACTTATTTGTTCGATCTGGGCAGAAATATTGCCGGGGTGAGCCGGATCAGTGTTCAGGGGGCGGAGGGAACGACACTTCGTTTGAAGCATGGCGAACGTCTTTATCCGAACGGCCGTCTTGATATGTCGAATATCGATGTTTACTACAGGCCCCTCGATAATACCGATCCTTTTCAGACCG
>DALYUO010000073.1:17040-18972 GCA_031981225.1 Pararcticibacter sp. | reverse complement strand
TACTTTATGCATAGCGATGTGCCGGTTGCAGGGAGCATCCATGCGTCCGACGAGCTGATCAATAAGATCTGGCAAGCCACGAATAATTCATATTTATCGAATCTTTATGGATACCCTACAGACTGCCCTCAACGGGAGAAAAACGGTTGGACAGGTGACGGACATTTTGCAGTGGAATCAGGTTTATATAACTTTGACGGTATCACTATCTATGAAAAGTGGATCGCAGATCACCGGGATGAGCAACAACCCAATGGTGTGCTCCCCGATATAATTCCTACAGGAGGTTGGGGCTACGGTACTGCAAACGGGACGGACTGGACCAGTACCATCGCCATAATTCCCTGGAATGTTTATCTTTTTTATGGCGACAGCCGTTTGCTTGAAGAAAGTTATGAGAATATTAAGCGTTACGTCGACTACATTGAACATAGAAGTCCCAGCGGACTTACCAGTTGGGGGAGGGGCGACTGGGTGCCGGTTAAGTCGCAATCTTCGCTTGAACTGACATCCTCGGTATACTATTTCGTGGATGCCAGCATTCTGGCTAAGTCGGCAAAAATGTTTGGCAGGAACGATGACTTTACCTACTACAGCGCTCTTGCTGCGAAAATAAAGAAAGCAATAAATGACAAATATCTCGACCGGGGTAAAGCCACCTACGCCAGCGGCACACAAACCGAGTTAAGTGTTCCGTTATTCTGGGGCGTAGTGCCTAACGAGCTTAAAGCGCAGGTTGCTTCTAATCTGGCTAAAAAAGTGGAAGAGTCTAATTTTCATCTGGATGTTGGGGTACTCGGAGCAAAAGCCATTTTGAACGCTCTCAGCGAAAATGGACAAGCGGAAACTGCTTATAAACTTGCCCGCCAGGATACTTATCCTTCATGGGGATGGTGGATAGTGAACGGTGCCACTACGCTTTACGAGAACTGGGACATCAAAGCTGCCCGTGATATCTCGTTAAATCACATGATGTTCGGCGAGATTGGGGCCTGGCTGTATAAAGGTCCGGGAGGTATAAGACCAGATGAAGCATTGCCCGGTTTTAAAAACGTTTTGCTTGAACCCCATGTAGTTGCGGGACTCAATACTTTCGAGGCAAAGCATAAAAGTCCTTATGGTGAAATCCAATCATCATGGAAGAAAACCGATAAAAAGACCAGTTATACTTTCGTCATCCCTGCCAATTCAACCGCAACTGTGCGTTTGTTGGTTGATGAAAGGAAGAGAGTGTTTACAAATGGCAAAGTTTTGAAAGACACTGATTTTGTTTCAACAAATGTTGATTCCCATGGGAAAAAGGTATTGAACTTAGGGGCAGGCACTCATATATTTGATGTGAGATAGGCTGCCCTTAACACTTCGATACCTTTCGGAGATTAAAAAGATGACATCTGCCAATAAAACGTCTGTTAGCCAATATGACCTCAGAGATGCTAAGGCGTTTGAACGGGTTTTTAGGGTATATTATCCAGAGCTTACCTTATTTGCAAACCGCTTTTTAAATGATCTGGATCTTTCACAGGAAATAGTTTCGGATACGTTTACCTATTTATGGGAGAAGAGAGAGTCGCTGGAACCGGTGGATTCTCTGAAGTCTTATCTATACAAGATGGTTCAAAACAGGTGTTTAAACTATCTAAAGCGTAAGAAAATAGAGAATGAGTATATCAGCTACCTTCAGAGGAACGGCTTTATGCAAAGCGCAACGGAGTCGTTCATTCATTTATACAACGAGAAAGATCTCCGGATACATATTGATAAGGCAATAGATGCTCTTCCTGAAAAATGCAAGGCGGTATTTAAGTTAAGCAGGTTTTCTCACCTTAAGAACAGGGAAATTGCCGATGCCCTGAATATCTCTCAAAAAACTGTTGAGCGTCAGATCACTATCGCTCTCGAGAAGTTAAGGAACTCACTCCGCTATCATCT
>DALYUO010000073.1:11417-17030 GCA_031981225.1 Pararcticibacter sp. | reverse complement strand
CCTGTTGCTCCTCTTTTTTTTACAATAATTATTATAACCTTTTGGGGGTATCCGCCTCCGAAGTTGTCTTATCACCTGAAATATGAATTCTGACATTAAACTATTAGTGGTTAAATATATAACCGGCCAGGCATCCGAAGAAGAGGCTGATTGGCTCCGGGCCTGGATTAAAGAAAGCCCGGAGAACGAGGCTTATTTCGCAGAGCTTTATGAGACGTGGCATAATGCGCTGATTTCCCGACATCAGATAGATACCGACAAGGCATACTCAGAATTTCTGGACCGGACAGGCCAGATAGCAGAGCCAGCAGAACGGACAGGCACCGGGATCAGGCAGATCTGGAGCCGTATCGCCGCTGCAGCCGCTATCGTAATATGCTTTTCCGCAGGACTTTATTATTTCACAGGACCAGCGGGACACGAAAGGGAATTCACGGTTGTCAACGTAACAAAGGGCACCAGAAAACAGTTTGTCCTGCCTGATGGAAGCAAGGTTTGGGTAAATGCCGGAAGTTCCCTGAAGTATGAAAAGGATTTTGGACAAACATCGAGGACGGTTTATCTGAATGGAGAAGCGTATTTTGATATCGCGCCGGGGGATAAAAAAGTGCCTTTCATGGTGAAGACTAAGGATTTTGTGATTCGCGATATAGGCACCGTGTTCAATATTAAAGCCTATTCTGAAATACCGGTGTTCGAAGCTACCGTACTGGAGGGGGAAGTTTCTGTGGAAGGCAAGTTTAGTCAGGAGACGAAAAGCGCAAAGGTGTTTTTGAAGCGGAAGCAGGTTTTAAAGGTAGATATAGAACATTTGAGCATGAGCAACGCTGCCGGGCCACTATCTAAGCCTACTTATAAAGCTGATGTACCCGTACAGATTCAACAGCTTAATCCTGAAGAGGAGGATCAGTACATTGGCTGGAAAGATGGATTGCTGGCGTTCCACGATAGCTCTTTCGGACAAATTGCCCAGGATATTGAAAGAAGATATAATGTACGGGTGATTTTCGAAAATGAAGATTTGAAAGACTTTAAGTATTCGGGAAGCTTCCGGAGTGTGAATGATGTGACGACTGTTTTAAATATTATAAAGAAAACTACACCAATAAACTATAGCATCCGCGGGAGAGAAATATTAATAAGCAGGAACTAAAAAATTAAAATCAATGCATATGGGATAGAAAGACTTACAACGACCAATTTTATTAAAACCGGGATGCGCTAACATCCCGGTGACTGAATTCATGGCTGCCCGCGCCTGCGAAGCCAGGGCAGCCTTTCGTTAACTCAATAATTAACCAAATTTATGATTTTTCTACCAGGAAATTTACTGCCTTGCAGTGCAGTAAGGCGAAATTTTTTTAGAGCTATGAAGCTTACAACCTTCTTCATTTTTTGTGGAGTTATGCAGATTCACGCAGCTGGCTACTCTCAGAGTTCATTTACTTTAAATGAACCCAATACTACCGTCGGTAACGTTCTGAAAAAGATTGAAAAGACCAGTGGCTATACCATATTTTATCGTCAGGACCAGATTAATCTGCGACAGAGAGTGCATGTGGTTGCAGAGAACGGGAGTCTTGAATCAGTAATGAAGCAGGTTTTGCAGGGGCAGCCACTAGGCTTTGAAATACTGAATGATATAGTCATCATTAAGCCCGCTGATTCTGATGGCGACCAGCAGGGTGTCATCAGCGGCACCATCAGCGACCCGGGCGGAGAACCCTTGATTGGAGCCAGCGTTGTTGTAAAGGGAACAACGAACGGTGTATCCACTGATGTCGGAGGAAAGTTTGTTCTCAGAGTTAATGGCAGTGCTCCGGTTACTCTGCTAATTAAATATATTGGTTATGCGAGTAAAGAGGTGTCGGCCAGTCCCGGACAGGCCGGATTAAAGATTACTCTTGAGGCAGATGGCGCAGCTCTTGAGGAAGTCGTAATAGTTGGATACGGGCAGCAACAAAAGAAAGACGTAACAGGCTCGGTATCGAGTGTTTCTGCAGAACGCCTTCGGGATCTGCCTGTAACCTCTGTAGATCAGAAACTTGTTGGGCAGGTGCCGGGTTTACAGATCACTTCGCCGACAGGCGCTCCCGGAGGGGGGACAGGGATTAAGATCAGAGGTTCTGGTTCCATTGGGGCTGGAGACAATCCTCTTTTTGTGGTAGATGGCTTCGCTATTTCCAATACAAGCGGACAGACTTATAACCCGCTAAACGTCATCAACCCGGAACAAATCGAGTCAATCACAGTGTTGAAAGATGCTTCTTCTACGGCAATCTATGGATCAAGGGGCGCGAACGGCGTTATTGTGATTACAACGAAAAGAGGTAAAACCGGGCCTCCTGTAGTTACTGTGAACGCTTATGCCGGGTCTCAGACAATCCCTCAGAAGGGGCGGCCGCAGGTGCTGAACGGGACAGAGTATGCGCAGTTCAGAAGGGATATCATCGTAGATGATCGGACGGCCCGCGGACTGGTTACCACCGACGGTGACATTCCTGAAGCGTTTAGAAATCCGGCTCAGTATGGAGAAGGAACGGACTGGTACAGCGAAATTTTAAGAACAGCCCCTCAGTATAATGTAGATGCAAGCGTACGGGGAGGATCTGAAAGTACGCGTTATTCTTTTTCTCTAGGGCGCTTAACGCAGGAGGGTACGGTGAGGTATACCGACTATGAAAGGTACTCGATTCAGGCAAACTTCGAGTCGGATCTGAGCAGGAAATTGAAAGTAGGTTTAAATCTGTCTCCTACTGCAGGAACGCAGAACAGAAATTCTTTTGAAACAGGCTTCAGAGATATTATTACGCGAGCTCTTTGGTTAAGTCCGATTGTTCCCGCTCTGGATGCATCGGGAAACAGAACTCCATATATTACGTCGCCGGGAGCAATCGGGGCACCTAATCCTCTTAACTCACTTGAATTCGCCGGTACCAAAGAAAAGTTTTTCAGAGGTATTGGAAGCGCTTTCGCCGAATATGAGATCATCAAAGGTCTGAAAGCTAAGTATAGTTTTAATGTTGACTATAGCGCGAACAGAAGTTTCAACTTCAATCCTTCTACGGTGGGGGGAGAAAGCAGTCCGCCGCCGGTGGTGCCAAACTCGAATACAGGCAGAAGTAACACAACTAACTGGTTGTCTGAACTGGTGGTCAGCTATGATAAGGCTTTCGGCGATCACCGGTTGAATACAGTAGTTGGATATACAGCTCAGGAAGAAAGAAACGAGACTATATCGATCTTTGCAACCAACTATCCGGATGATCTTGTGAAGACGATCAATGCAGCGACGCAAATCAGAACCTGGGACGAAGGAGTAGAAAAGTGGTCGCTGCTTTCTTATCTTGCCCGTGTAAACTATTCTTTTAAAGATAAGTATCTTCTAACTGCGACTATTCGTTCGGATGGTTCCTCCCGTTTCGGGGCTAATAACAGATATGGAACATTCCCTTCCGCGGCGATTGGATGGAGAGTTTCACAGGAGGATTTCATAAAGGATATTTCCTGGATCAGCGACCTGAAGTTAAGGGCTAGTTATGGACGTTCGGGTAATTTTAACATCGGTAACTACACGTATACATCATCGGTTGGTCGTGCTAACTATGCTTTTGGCGGGCAACTTGCCAATGGCCGCGTTTCCACGTCTTTGAATAACCGTGACCTTACCTGGGAAAATTCGGATGAGTTTGATGCAGGTATGGACTTAGGCCTATTCAGGAGCCGCCTGAACCTCACAGTCGACTATTATAACCGGATCACAACGGCGATGCTTTATACCGCAGAGATCCCTTTTGCTTCGGGCTTTGGTAGTTCTACAGTAAACGTGGGTAAAATAAGAAACCGGGGGATTGAGGTAGGACTGAACTCGAGGGTTCTTGATGGCGGTTTTACATGGAATTCAAATTTTAATATCAGCTTTAACAGGAACAAGGTGCTGGCCCTTAATGCAAACAACGATCCCATATATTCGGGTCGCAGCGGAGAGGGATCATATACTCATAAAACAGAAGTGGGTAAGCCTCTCGGACAGTTCTTTGGTTTTGTGATGGAGGGCCTGTATACGGATGCCCAGGATCTGGCCAACTCACCTAAACACCCGACTTCGGTAGTGGGTTCTGTAAAATACAAAGATGTGGATGGGAACGGCATCATAGAGGCGGTAAAAGATTTTGCTGTGATTGGGAATCCCCAGGCCGACTTTACCTATGGTTTCACCAACAGTTTCGGATATAAGAATTTTGACCTGAACGTTTTGCTGGTAGGATCGCAAGGCGGGCAGATCCTTAAAACGGCAAACGAATACCTGACCAACATTGACGGTGTGTTTAACGTGGACCGAAAAGTACTTAACAGATGGAGGTCGCCGGAGAATCCAGGAGACGGAATGACGCCTACAACCAATGGCGCCCGTGTCATTTACCGCGATGTCAATTCTACATGGGTAGAAGATGCAAGTTATCTGCGCATTCAGAATATCAGCCTTGGATATAATTTCAAACAGTCTTTTATCGGCAGTTCGCAGACTATAAAAGGCCTGCGTCTTTATGGAAGTGTGCAGAATGTCGCCACGTTTACAAACTACAGCGGGGCGAATCCTGAAGCGAGTACTTCAGGTTCAAGCGTACTTGTTCCCGGGAGGGATTTTACCAATTATCCTCTTCCCAGGATAGTAACATTTGGAGTGAACATGACTTTTTGATGGAGTTTTAAATCTATTGGCAATGAGAAATCAAAGAAGAAATTTTTTAGCAGGCCTGTTGTGCCTCAATATACTTTTAGCAGCTTGTAATGAAGACTTTTTGGATCAGAATCGGGAAACAGAGTTATCAGGCGCCACTTTCTTTAAGACCGAGTCGGATATAAAGCAGGGAGTAAACGGAGCTTACCGGTCTCTGAGGGATATGGGATTATTCGGTTACTGGGTTTTCGGTGAAATGAGATCTGATAATACTACTTTTCAGTACAATCCTCCGCAGCGCGGTCAGGAAAACAGGGAGTTTGTTGACGTGTTTTTAGTAAATTCAACAAATACACTGATCCAGGATTACTGGAGGGATAATTATTCGGGTATTGCGCGTTGTAATGATATTATAACCTATGCGCCGGCTGTTGTTATGCCGGATGAATCCAGGAACCAGTCTATAGGAGAGGCAAAATTTCTGAGGGCTTTTCATTATTTTAACCTGGTACGGCAATTTGGGGGCGTTCCTTTAAGACTAAACGTAACGCAGACGCCCAACGATGCTAAGTCGACCGGGCGGGCTACAGTGGCGGAAGTTTACCAGCAGATCATTTCAGATCTTGAGGATGCAGCGGCAAAGCTGCCCCCGGTATACGGAGCCATCGATAAAGGGAGGGCAACAAAAGGCGCTGCGCTGGCTCTTTTGGGAAAGGTATACCTCACCCAGAAAAACTATCCGGCAGCGCTGCTGGCGTTGCGGCAGGTAACCTCTCTTGGCTATAGAATATTGCCAAGCTATGCCAGCGTATTCAGTCCGCAGAATAAGAACAATGATGAATCGGTATTTGAAATACAGTATCTCGGTGCCGTTCCTGAACTTGCCAGCAATTTTATTTATCAGTTTGCGCCCTTTAATTCCGGCAGTATTG
>DALYUO010000073.1:9615-11407 GCA_031981225.1 Pararcticibacter sp. | reverse complement strand
ACAGGCGATCCCAATACCCCGCTATCTTATAACGCAGGATGGAATATCCCGACGCACGATCTTATCGAAGCGTATGAGCCCGGCGACCTAAGAAAGGACGTTTCGTTAAAAGAAGGATTTACCGATCCTGAGGCAGGCTTTGTCAATGTTCCTTACATCAACAAATACAATCATGGCATCGTTGACATAGGTAGTACGGACGATAATTTTCCTGTTATTCGATACGCCGATGTGCTATTGATGATAGCGGAATGCCTGAACGAACAGGGGTTTGTTGCTAACGGCGAAGCATTTACATTGCTAAATGAGATCAGAGTTAGAGCGGGCCTGCAGCCTAAAACTTCCGGCAATGTCAATCCTTCGTTAAGGATACAAAACCAGCAGGAATTCAGGGATGCAATATTTCAGGAAAGGAGAGTGGAACTGGCTTTTGAAAACCAGCGATGGTATGATTTGGTAAGGTCGGGAAGGGCAGTTGCTGTGATGACGGCGCACGGACGTGAGGAGATTCCAAAACAACCTATTCCGTCTAACTCTTATATGGTGACTGAGAACAACCTGTTGCTTCCTATTCCGCAAAGAGAGGTTAATCTGGATAATCTCACGCAAAACCCCATGTAGATAAATTGGTATTGATCTTATAATATGGCTCTGCCCTAACGGGTATGAGCCTTTTTTATTATGTATCCGATCTGTGTGTCGTTTTTCCGGGCAAAATATTGTCCTGCTACGAAATAAATTTGGTGTGTTATAGTATGAAAATAGTACTTCCGGATGCCATTTATAGAGAAAGTGGTTAGATTTTCATGATTTTGAGTTTGTTTAATGTATTGTTTATAAGGTGCTTAGTGTTTTTTAAGTTTGGATTTTTAATCACTAGGGTTCGATAGCCGTAAACGAGGTAAAAATAAATACACAACTTTGGCTTACTAACAATCTAAATTCAAACATATGAGAGTTTTTACTAAGTATTTACTTTTTTCACTCATTTGTCTTCTCACCCTGGGGGGGTGTAAGAAGGACGAAGAAAAAGAAGAGAAGGTGACAGGGCCTGACCCCAGCCAGCCTGTGGTGTTCAGCGATTTCTCGCCCAAAGAGGGGTCTGCCGGTACCAAGTTCTATATCTATGGCGCCAATTTGGGTTCTGATGTTTCGAGGATAAAGGTCTCTATAGGTGACCGGATGCTGAAAGTCATCGGGGCTTCCAACGACAAGGTCTATTGCATTGTCCCTAAGCGTACCAGCACGGGTGACATAAAAGTAGTGATCGATGGTGATGACGGAACACCTGTTGCCGAGCATACTTTTAACGAGGAGTTTACTTATGTTCCAAGGATCGCAGTCGGAACCCTTGTAGGAAAAGTGGACCAGTATGGAAATTCAGCAGTAGTTGACGGGACTTTCGAAGAGGCTGGTTTTAGTTATCCATCTTATGTGCTTTTTGAGCCAAATACCAATTCGCTTTTTGTTGTTGAGGTAGACAAACTCGTTCGAAGAGTGAGCATCAATGAAAGAATGGTATCTACCCTTATCACGAACGGGCAGGCTTCTTTCAGGAAACTTCAAACTGCAACATTGAGCTTTGATAACGACACACTGTTTATTGTTGATGATCATGGTCAGGACAATAAGAATTTTGTGGCTATTGCTTATACGCTGCGGTCTGAAAACTTCAGAAGAGTGCACCCGTACATATATGATCGTACCAGTTACAATAGCGCACATCACCCGGTAGATCGAATTATGTTTTTCAACACATGGTGGGGCGGGGGTGTAATGAAGGCTTTTTATG
>DALYUO010000073.1:1769-9605 GCA_031981225.1 Pararcticibacter sp. | reverse complement strand
AGAGAACTTTTCAGGGTTGGTGGAAATAATGGTATGGCGACTACATTTTTCTTCCATCCCTCGGGCAACTATGCATATTTTCTGGAGGGTGGATGTATATACAAGAGCAGATATAACTGGACTACAAAGGAGCTTGAAATGCCGGTTGTTTTTGCAGGGCAGCAGGGCATGAGTGGTGATGTAGATGCAATCGGCACTTCAGCCAGATTTACCTGGCTTTACCAGGGGGTATTCGTGAAAAATCCGGATTATGCCGGACAGGAAGATGAATATGACTTTTATGTATGCGATATCAACAATCACAGCGTTCGCAAGGTGACTCCTACTGGTGAAGTCTCCACCTTTGCAGGAAAAGGGAGCCCTTCTTCGGATGGTAAGAAACAAGGGTATATTGATGGAGACTTAAGAAAAGAAGCCCGTTTCGACGGCCCGAGTGGTATCGCTTATGATGCTAAACTAAAAATCTTCTATATCACAGAAAGAAACAATAAGCGGATCCGGACTATCAGCATTGAATAAGTTGTAAGCGTCATTTAACCAAGTTTTTCAGAAAGGTTACCTGCTTCGTTCACATGGATGAAATCTCCATGGACGGTCGGCGCAGGTGAAACAAATAAGAACACATGAAGAAATATATAATTATCCTTTTATGGATGTGCGGATGTTTTGCCCAGACATTTGCGCAGAACGACAGAACTCCTGTGACCGTGAGGGGTCGGGTAGTCGATGAAAAGAATGAAGCTCTCCCGGGCGTTTCTGTCACGGTGAAGGACATGCCAGGACTGGGCGTACCAACAGACATAAATGGAAAGTATACGATTAAAACTGACAAATACCGGGTGCTGGTTTTTTCCTTTATTGGTTTTGTAACCAGGGAAGTGCTAATCAAAGATGAACTGGAGATCAACGTTGTATTGAAGGAAGCTGAGTCAAACGCACTTGATGAGATAGTCGTGACGGCCACCGGCCCACAGAAGAAGGTAACAGTAACGGGTGCCGTTAGTGGGGTAGATCTCAGTACCTTAAAAACACCAGGGGCGAGTATCACTAATGCGCTAGCCGGAAACGTGGCGGGGGTTTTAACCATGCAGCGTAGCGGACAACCGGGAAATAACGCTGCTGAGTTTTGGGTTCGCGGTATTTCCACCTTCGGTGCAGGTACAGCCGCTCTTGTTTTGGTAGATGGTTTTGAGCGTAGTCTGAATGAAATAAATATCGAAGATATCGAATCGTTCTCGGTACTAAAAGACGCATCAGCAACGGCTATATATGGCTCGCGCGGGGCAAACGGTGTTGTTCTGGTTTCCACTAAACGCGGAAAAGCTGGTAAAGTTGCCATTAGTGGGAAAGCAGAAGGTTCTTACAACACCAGAACCTTCACTCCAGAGTTTGTAGGGGGGTATACCTACGCTCAATTAATGAACGAAGCGCGCAGCACGCGTAATCAGACATCGTTTTATTCAGATGACGATCTGGGTCTTATCCGCGACGGTCTGGATCCGGACCTTTTCCCCAATATCGACTGGATGAAAATGTTCCTTAAAGACGGAGCCTATACAAAAAGAGGTTCATTGAACTTTGACGGCGGAGGCGCTACGGCCCGGTATTTTGTATCGGGTAGTTATATTGACGAGGGCGGTATGTACGCTGTCGACAAAACGATAAAAGATTACAATACCAATGCCAATTATAAACGATGGAATTACCGCTCCAATGTGGATATGAACCTTACGAAAACGACCCTGGTGAAGGTTGGAATAGCAGGATCGCTGGGTAAGCAGAATCTGCCGGGAGGGACTTATGATGAAATATGGGCCTCATTGATGGGACAGAATCCCATTGCCATCCCCATCCGTTATACCAATGGGTATGTAGCTTCGAGAGGGGGGGCAGAACGAAATAATCCATGGACGTTGATCACTCAACAGGGTTACATTGAGAACTGGGAGAATAAGATCCAAACCAATGTGACGCTGGAACAGGATCTGAACTTCGTAACCAAAGGCTTGCGTTTTGTTGGGAGGTATGGTTACGATACGAATAACTGGAACAATATCAGAAGAATGAAATGGCCTGAAGGATGGGAAGCAGAACGCCTAAGGGATTCAGATGGAAATCTGATATTTCAGCGTCGTATAACTGAACAGTTGCTCACTCAGTTTTCCAATGCGAATGGCGAACGAATGGAGTTTTTACAAGGCGAACTTCACTATGCTAAAACCCTTGGCAATCATAATATGGGAGGTACGCTGCAATATACCCAGGAAAAGAAGGTAAACACTTCCGATTATGGAACAGATCTGATTCAGGGCATTGAGCGGCGTAACCAAAGGCTCGCCGGACGATTAACCTATGGGTATAAATCCCGTTATTTTTTCGATTTTAACTTTGGATACAACGGTTCTGAGAACTTTGCCACTGGTCACCAGTTTGATCTTTTTCCAGCCATTTCCGGTGCCTGGAATATTGGAGAAGAGCCGTTTATAAAGAAAAATCTGAGCTGGATGAATATGTTCAAGCTCCGTTACTCCTATGGTAAGGTGGGGAATGATTACATGCCAATACGTTTTCCATACCTCGCTTCTTTCAAAAACGCAACGGGGTATAACTGGGGAGATATCGAAAGTAACTTCAGTTTTTCCGGCCTTACCTATGATAATATAGCCTCTAATTCTGTGACATGGGAAGTGGCTACCAAGCACAATCTTGGCCTTGATTTTTCATTATTCCGCGACAAAATTAGTGGAGCTCTGGACTATTTTAATGAGCAACGGGATGGAATCTATATGTCAAGAGACTTTATACCGGCGAGCGTCGGGCTGCAAGGTGCCAGACCCCGGGCTAATGTTGGCTCTGCTGTGTCAAAGGGTTTTGACGGACAGTTAAAGATCTCTCAAAAAATAGGAGAGGTGAATTTTACATTGCGCAGTACGATGACCTACGGCAGGAATGAGGTTCTGGAATATGACGAGCAGTTCAGTAATTACCCATATAATACTCAGGCCGGATTCCGCGTAAACCAGAACAGGGGCCTGGTAGCTCTTGGACTCTTTAAAGATTATGAAGATATCAGGAACAGCCCGACGCAAACGTTCGGCCAGGTTATGCCTGGCGACGTCAAATACAAGGATATCAATGGTGATGGAAAAATAGACGACATCAATGACATTGTTCCTGTTGGTGCAACTCCTTATCCAAACCTTGTTTATGGTTTTGCACTGGTAAGTCAATGGAAGAACTTTGATTTCAACGTCTTTTTTCAGGGTGTGGGTAAATCGTCGTTCTTTATCAATGGCTATACGGTGTATCCCTTTAGCCGTGGAGACTGGGGTAATATCCTAACGGACGTAGTTGAGTCAAACCGCTGGATGCTGGGTGAGAATGAAGATGTGAATGCTGTTTATCCCAGACTAAGCTATGGTGGAAATGAGAACAATTACAGGCCTTCGTCATATTGGCTTAGGGAGAGTTCATACCTGCGCCTTAAAACAGTTGAGGCAGGGTACAATCTGCCGAAGCGGCTCATCAATAGATTTCACGTAAATAGTATGAGACTGTTCTTTATGGGCACCAATGTGCTCACTTTCTCCAAGTTTAAATTGTGGGATCCCGAAATGAACAGTTCCAACGGTCAGCAGTATCCGCTGGCAAAGACCTTTACCTTTGGTGTAAGTGCAACTCTATAAACGAAAAAAAGAATGAAAGCAAAGCACATAATAATTATACTGTTAGTTGGCACAGGGCTTTTTACTAGTTCCTGTAAAGACTACCTGAGCGTAGAACATTTCTTCGACGACAGGCAAAGTGAAGAACGGATATTTAACAGCAGAGACTACACTGAACAATGGTTAGCAAATTGTTACAGTCAGTTGTTAGATTATAACCTGGAAATCGGGCATAAAAACTATACGGTCTCTAACTATGCAGATGACATGTTTTATAACGAAGGGGGAAACGGCGCTGATTACAGAAGATTTAAATTTGGTGAATACGATCAAGGCTGGTATAATCAGTCCTGGACACAGTCGTACGCCGGTATCCGCCAGGCTTCTATAATGATTAATACAATTTCTGAAGGAGGCACCTTTACCGATCATGAGGTAGCTCAATATAAGGCCGAGGCTCGTTTTATCAGGGCTTACTTATACTGGTTGCTGTTAAGGAAATATGGTCCAGTACCCCTCATGCCTGAGAAGGGAGTCGATTATGATCAAACGTATGATAACCTGTCGTTCCCTCGTAATACCTACGATGAGGTAGCTGATTTTATTTCTTCTGAAATGGTCCTGGCAGCTAAAGACCTTCCATTGAAACGTGATAACCGTAATATTGCCCGTCCTACACGTGGTGCGGCTTTAGCAACGAGGGCAAAAGCGCTGTTATTTGCAGCTAGTCCTTTAGCGAACGGAAACGCGGAGATGGCAGGATTCACAGATGATCAGGGCAGGGTTTTAATTTCGCAACAATATAGCGAAGAAAAGTGGGCAAAGGCTGCAGCTGCAGCTAAAGATGTTATTGAACTGAATGCGTACAGAATTTACGTCGTTGATAAGAGGCTCCAGGGTACGGCAGATTACCCGGCAACAATAGTACCCCCGCATCATCCCGAATACTCGAACAAAAGCTTTCCGGCAGGATGGGCTAATATAGATCCGTTCGAGTCATATCGTTCTTTGTTCAACGGTGATCTGTATGCTGCTGAAAATCCGGAAATGATCTTTACCCGAGGCGAAAATCAAACAGATGAGTCACACGGCGTGCTCGCTTTAACAAGACATCAAATGCCGCAGATGGCTGGAGGCTATAATAGCCATGGCCTTACGCTAAAGCAGTGCGATGCGTATGCCATGGATGATGGAAGTCTGTTTAACAGGCAGGAAATACTAGCGAAATATGGCTCCAATATGTTCGTACAAAACAATGAAGTGGACCAGTTCAAACCGCTGAAAGCGAACGTATGGAAAGAGTTTGCACACCGCGAACCGAGGTTTTATGCCTCAGTTGCTTTTAGCGGGGCATTCTGGACCATGTCAAGCGCTACCAAGAACATAGGAGAGAATACAAATAAACAGATATTTTATTATCGTGGACAGAATGAAGGAAGGGTGAATGGCGACCGCTGGTTGCCGACAGGAATTGGCATGATGAAATATGTCAACCCGAAGGACAATGCCTCTAACGGTGGCAAGATTTATCCCAGAGTCGAAATTACCATCCGGTATGCCGATATTCTTCTGATGTACGCCGAAGCGCTCAATGAACTGTCCGGCTCTTCTAATATACCATCCTGGGATGGTTCGGCTACCTACAGTATCTCAAGGGATTTAAACGAAATGAAGAAGGCTATTTCTCCTGTGCGTATTCGCGCCGGGGTCCCTGATTATGAAGTGACCGTGTATGCGAATCAAAACAGCTTACGCAGCAGCATCAAGCGCGAGAGGCAGATAGAATTGCTTGGAGAAAACCAGCGTTACTATGATTTAAGGCGGTGGAAAGATGCGCCGGTAGAAGAGGCGCAGCAGATTTACGGGTATAATACGCTGATCACCGCGGGGAGTGCGGCACTTTTCTATTCGCCGGTACGTGTTCCTCTTCTGCAAACAGCATTCTCCCAGAAAATGTACTTCTGGCCAATTGACTGGGATGAATTGCGTAAGAACAACCGCATGACACAGGCACCGGGCTGGCCGTCTTTTGATTAATTTAATAATGGATTTATATTATGAAAAGTTTCTATAAATATATCGTAGTACTGGCGTTGATTATGCCTTTCATTGCATGTAACGATGAGTGGGAGGAGGAATTGTTTACCAACATGGTTTCGTTTAAAGCCCCTATTGGAAGTGAAGGAGTGACGGAAGTATATCTCCGTTACAAGAAGGATGGAGAGGTTGAGTATAATCTTCCTGTAATTGTGAGCGGAACGCAGGAGAATCAAAAGGATCTCAACGTACAAGTTGAGGTTGACAACGACACCCTGAACATATTTAATCAGGGAAAATATCAGTACCGTACTGATTTATATTTTAAACAGTTGCCTGCTCAATTTTTTGAACTGCCTGCTGGTCCCTGTTTTATTCCGAAAGGCTCGCATACCGCGAACCACAAGATTAAATTCAAGTTCTTCAACCTTGATCTCGTAGAACGCTGGGTGCTTCCGCTTACAATAAAGGACGACCCTTCCTATGCAGTTAATTACCGTAAAGGATGGCGAAAGGCGTTGTTGTATGTGAAACCATTCAATGACTATTCAGGAAGCTATTCCGCAACATCTATGAACATTGTTTTTGACAGTGATACGGAACCAAAAACAATGGTTATGAGTACAAAGAACGCTTGGGTGGTAGATGAAAATACCGTGTTCTTTTATGCCGGTATGGTGGAAGAACGATCAGAAGAGCGTGGTGATTACAAGATTCTTATGCGTTTTGGCGAGCCGATTGAAAACGCCGACGGAAGCAGAACAGGTGCCCTTACAGTCCAGGCCGAAAATCCTGCAATTAACTTTGAATTGCTGAGCCAGCCCACATATCAGATCAAAAAGGTTGTAGATCCTACCTTGCCTTACTTGGTTAGTGAATACACTACTGTCAATATCAAATACAAATACAACGACATTACCTCTATTCCGAATATGCCTATCCGGTACAAAGCGGAAGGATCTATGACGATGGAGAGGAGAAGAAATATTACTATTCCTGACGACGATCAGGCAATACAGTGGTAAAAGAACCATATCCAATAAAAAAACCTGCAGGTACCAACTTGCAGGTTTTTTTTATTGTAATATATTTGATAGTTACCATTTTATTAATTCTAGATTAGACTGCGCAAGAACTTTTATATGATGAAACTTTTTTACCCGTTTTTATTTTTATTGATTTCGTTTGCTGTAAGGGGCGAAAATGGGAATGAGAAGCTGATGGCTCAACTGAAGGCCGAGCTTGCTAGAAAGAGCGTTTACGACAATCAGAAAGAGCGTGTGATCGCTGGTCTGAAACTGGAACTTGAACGGTGTGCATCTAATGATCTTGAGCGGAAGTATCAGCTATGCAACAGATTGTTTGAAGAGTATAAGAGCTACCAGTATGATTCTGCATATGTGTATACGCAGAAAATGATCAGGCTAAGTGTGGCGATGCATGATTTGCCTAAGCAATATGAAAGCAAAATAAAGCTGGGTATTATTCTGATGTCGTCGGGTATGTTTATAGAAACCCGGGATTGTCTGGATCAGGTTGATCCGAGAATTCTCGATCCAAAGTCGAAGCGCCTTTATTACCGCTTAAAGTGTGTATTTTACGCTGAACTGGCCAACTATAATAATGATAAGTACTATACCAGGCACTATCAGGATGAATCACATAAGTACCTCGACAGCGCGATTGCACTGGCTGAGAAGGGATCGTTTGAACAAATTATGTATAAAGCGGAGGTCCCGGATACCGCCGGGCAAAAGCAGAGTAACTATAAGTACTATGAGCAGCTGCTTTATCATCATAAACTCACTCAGCATCAAACGGCTATGATTGCTGCAGCTCTGGCCGATCATTATGAAGGGGATGAGCGCATGAGACTATTATATATTGCAGCTATCAATGATATAAAGTCTTCCATAAAAGAAACGGTAGCCATTTATAAGCTTGGAAGGAATTTGTATAGAAATGGAGATGTAAGGGATGCCTACTTTTTTATGCAGGAGGCATTAAATAATGCTGAATTTTACGGATCGCGCCTCCATAAAATTGAGATCGCGTCTATCTTGCCGGATATCGCTGCGAATAAAATTTTGATAACCGAGAATGCTAAAAATAAATTCATCATATATCTCTTAAC
>DALYUO010000073.1:873-1759 GCA_031981225.1 Pararcticibacter sp. | reverse complement strand
AAGGAACGGATTATCGCTGAGAAGAACAATCAGTTGGAAAAAATAAATGTCAGGTTGTCGGAAGATGCTCGTATTAAAGAGGAATACATAGGTTATTTCTTCAATATATTTTCTGAATATATCTTGAAGCTCGAAAAACTCAAAAGAAATGGTGAACGAAAGATGAAAAGCCAGCAATACGAAGACATTCTTGCGCTCTTTAGCCAAATTAATATTAAAAAGGAGCGCGATCATCTCTTTCGTACCTTCGACCGCGTATTTTTAAAGCTGTTTCCCAACTTCGTTCAGTCTTTCAACGCACTCTTAAAGCCGGAAGACCAGATCTGGCCCAGAGATAACGAAGTGCTGAATGCACATTTAAGGATATTCGCACTAGTAAGGCTCGGAATTGCTGATAACGAGACAATTGCTAAAATACTTGAATATAGCGTTAATACGGTATATACATACAAGTTCAGAATCAAAACTAAAGCCCTGGTAAAACCGGATGATTTTGATACCTCCATCATGGATATTAAGGTTGTTGCGGAGCCATGACACCACGCAACCGGGTATCACTAATTGAATATTAAGTCTCAATTAGGCTACAAAAGTCCTCAATTAGACTACATGTCACGCGCCCTGCATTCTGATATTTGTTATATCAATAAGAAATATCAGATATGGAAAATGAAATGAAGATTAAAGTATGGTTCATTACCGGCGCTTCGCGTGGTTTTGGACGCATTTGGGCTGAGGCCGCTCTGGAGCGTGGCGATAAAGTGGCAGCTACGGCTCGTAATGTCAATAGTTTAGCTGCACTGAAAGAAAAGTATGCCGACAGCGTTTTAACGCTCGAGTTGGATGTGACGAAACCCGGTCAGGCAAAGGCGGCAGTCGACGAGGC
>DALYUO010000073.1:0-863 GCA_031981225.1 Pararcticibacter sp. | reverse complement strand
CGCATGCGTATTTTGGAAGGCTGGATATTGTACTGAACAATGCGGGATATTCGCTGGTTGGTACAATTGAAGAAGCCAGCGCGGATGAAGTGAAGGCGATGTATGAAACTAATATTTTTGGCGCTCTGGCTGTTATCCAGGCCGCATTACCTTTGCTTCGGCAGCAGGGCGGAGGGCATATTTTGGGCACTTCCAGCAACTTGGGCCATGTAACTCTGCCGGTGATTGGCTACTATTGCTCATCTAAATGGGCGTTTGAAGCTATTCACGAAAGCCTGGCACTGGAGGTTAAGGATTTCGGGATCAAAGTAACCATCATCGAACCGGGCGCTTACGCTACGGAATTTGCCAGCCAGGAATCTTTGAAATTTGCCCCGGGAATGGATATTTACTCGAATCTTAAAGCTCAATTTTTTGGACAACTTAAAGACATGGAAAAAGGTGATCCAAATGCTACCCATCAGGCCCTTTTGCAGGTTGTAGATGCAGAAAACCCACCGCTGCGTTTCCATTTGGGCAGCCATAACCTGCCATGGGTACGTTCTGTTTATGAAGAACGTTTGGCCTTGTGGGAACACTGGGACAATGTTTCGAGTTCGGCCCAGGGCGTTGTTGAATAAAGTTGTAACTTGCATATAAAACAGTCTATCTTTTGTTTAAAATGAAAAAGGACGAAAAAAGCCCGCATAAATTTGAGACACTATCTGATGCCCATCGCGCATTTGGATTGCCTCAACCTAAGCATCCGTTGATCAGCATTATCAACGGGGCGCCTTCATGGTCGGAGGTAATACCACCCTTTGTTCATCATGTACTGGGGTTTTATAAGATTTCTTATAAACCTAAACTCGGTGGCAGATTAA
>DALYUO010000072.1:17504-20251 GCA_031981225.1 Pararcticibacter sp. | reverse complement strand
GAAACAGGAAAATGTAATTTATAATCAGTTTAAACTAAGCGGCTGATTGCCTTTGTCTTGTGACTACAGCCGATGTCTCTGCACCCCTGCAGAACGGTTCTTCCCTTGCCTGAGAAGGCGCTGCCCCTGCTTATCTCCTGGCTATCTATGTGGCATTAGAAAAAGGCCGCTTTTTCTAGTATGAGTCTACCTTTTGAGCAAAAAGGTAGACTCATACTAGGGAATCATTAGCTGAACCGAGGTTATATTCATATTCAGAGGAGGATCAGGGGATAGCATGGGGATACCATGGGGCAGGTAAAGAATTGCCCAGTCATGACCCGTCCCATCAGATTAAAACTTTCGTATATTTGTCTGTTTAAAACCGCTAAAAATGCCGGTAAAAGGAAATCAGTTCAGATCAAATAGTTTTAGGGAAGAGGAAAGACCGAGAGGGTCGGGACGGGAGCGCATAGTGAAGGAGAAAGCCGAGAGCTTACCAAAATTTACTTTTAATAACGGGAGGGTAGTTAAGATACTGGGATTATTCTTCCTGGTGCTGTCGCTCTATTTCATGGTTGCTTTTTGCTCTTATCTGTTTACCTGGGAAGAGGACCAGAGTTATGTGCTCGATGTAAACGGCGGCTGGAATAACCTTTTTAAAACCAGCGAAGAACTTGCAAAATCTGGCGTTCAAACACCCATAGTTGAAAACTGGCTCGGGAAATTTGGCGCTTTGCTGTCTCACCAGTTTATTTATGAATGGTTTGGTGTTGCATCCTTTATTTTTATAGCGATACTATTTATTATTGGTTACCGCCTACTTTTTAAAGTTCATGTAGTTTCTATTTCTAAAGCGCTGGGGTATTCATTTTTTCTTTTGATATTCATTTCCGTAACGCTGGCTTTTTTTCACAGCTTTACTTCAGATTACCCGCATTTCCTTGAGGGAGAATTTGGGTTCTGGACAAACCGTCTTCTACAGGCGCAGATTGGGAATGCTGGTATTGCCGGCTTGCTGGCATTTGCCGCTTTAACAGCGCTGATTATTGCATATAATATTGACTTTAAAATTCCGGCAAGGGAGAAAAAAACAATGCTGGAAGTCCCGGCCGTGCCTGATGAAATTGAGCTGGAAGATGAGATAAAGTCGGAACCGGTAGAGTTTCCTTTGAATAACAGGAGAAGAGAAAAAACACTTGCAGAAGAGAAGTTTGCTGAAGGAAACGAAAGTACAACTCTAAAACAGGAAAGGATTGTTCCTCCGGTAGAAACGACATTTTCTACTGTCGATCAAACCGTGGTGCCGCGTACTGTACCACTTGAAACGGCAGCAGCTGCAGTAGCCTTAAATGTACCAAAGTTTGTTCCTGCTGATTCGGATGCCATTAAACCCCTGGAGTCTAAGCCCGAACCTGAGCTTACAATAGAAAGGACCGCTGAAGAAAAGACCGCGAAAGATCTGGTTGAGCAGTTCGGGCAATACGATCCAAAGCTCGATCTTTCTTCTTATGTATATCCGCATCTCGACCTTCTGGAGAATCACCGGTCTAATAAAATATCTGTAAGCACTGAAGAGCTTGAAGCTAATAAAAACAAGATCGTCGAAACTCTCAATAACTATAATATAGAGATTGATAAGATTAAGGCCACTATTGGCCCGACGGTTACCCTATATGAAATTATACCTGCTCCGGGCGTTCGTATATCCAAGATCAAAAATCTTGAGGATGATATTGCACTAAGTCTTGCAGCCCTTGGAATACGTATTATTGCACCGATGCCCGGTAAGGGAACGATCGGTATTGAGGTTCCAAACCAACAGCCGGAAATGGTGGCTATGCGTTCTGTTATGGCCACAGAGAAGTTCCAGAATACGCACATGGATCTTCCGATAGCTCTTGGAAAAACGATATCGAATGAGGTGTATATCGCCGATCTTGCAAAAATGCCTCACTTGCTGGTAGCAGGAGCAACAGGTCAGGGTAAATCAGTGGGGATAAACGCTATCCTGGTCTCTCTTTTATATAAAATGCATCCTTCGCAGCTGAAGTTTGTGCTGGTAGATCCAAAAAAGGTAGAACTTACCCTTTTTAAGAAAATAGAGAGGCATTTTCTTGCAAAACTGCCGGGAGAGGAAGATGCTATCATTACTGATACTAAAAAAGTTATCAATACATTGAATTCACTTTGTATTGAAATGGACCAGCGGTATGACCTGCTGAAGAATGGTCACGTGCGCAACCTTAAAGAATACAATCAGAAGTTTATAAACAGACGCCTGAACCCTGAAGAGGGACACCGCTTCCTGCCTTTTATTGTTTTGATTGTCGACGAGTTTGCAGATTTGATGATGACTGCAGGGAAAGAGATAGAAACGCCAATCGCCCGTTTAGCCCAACTTGCACGTGCCGTTGGTATACATCTTGTAATTGCGACCCAGAGACCTTCCGTCAATATCATTACCGGTACTATTAAAGCCAACTTCCCTGCACGACTGGCTTTTAGGGTGCTTTCCAAGATAGACTCACGGACCATTCTGGATTCGGGAGGCGCCGATCAACTGATAGGAAGGGGAGATATGCTTCTTTCTACGGGGAGCGATCTGATACGTTTGCAATGCGCATTTGTGGATACACCCGAGGTAGAACGTATATCTGATTTCATTGGAGAGCAGCGAGGGTACTCTTCTGCATGGCTGTTACCTGAATACGTTGATGAGAGCGGTGAAGGCGGAAGTGTTAAGGATTTTGATCCCAATGACCGTG
>DALYUO010000072.1:7766-17463 GCA_031981225.1 Pararcticibacter sp. | reverse complement strand
CATTGTTTGAAGATGCCGCTCGCCTTATAGTACTGCATCAGCAGGGATCAACTTCCCTCATTCAGCGAAAGTTGAAGTTGGGATATAATCGTGCCGGACGCATAATTGATCAGCTGGAGGCAGCCGGAGTGGTTGGGCCATTTGAAGGCAGCAAAGCCCGTGAAGTATTATTGCCGGACGATTATGCCCTGGAACAATTCCTTGATAATCTGAATAATGAATAGCGATCTGACGTTGGAGAAAGTATGGCTCTCGTCTTTGTCTGTCATGCGTGCATAAAGTTTGTCCCGGGTTTTGATTAATGTTAAACCAATGAGCATAATTACTGTCTCTTTAATAAAGAGACGAAGCGAGGGCTTGAAAGCACAGTATTGCAACGAAAGCCTGATGTAGATATAACAACAAATAAATGCCAATGAGAAAATTCATTATAAGTGCCTTTTTAATAACAGGATGTGTGATAACAGTACTGGCACAAACCGATACAAAAGCCAAAGCAATTCTTGCTGAAGTGAGTAAGAAATATTCTTCTTATAATATAATAAAGACGGATTTTACCTATACAATCAATAATCCTCAGGCGAATATTAAGCAAACCCTCCCCGGGACATTATATACGAGGCCCAAAGCGAATAAGTATCACGTAACAATGAAAGATCAGGAGCTTATCAGCGACGGTAAGAGTCAGTGGACGTATTTGAAAAGTGATAAAGAAGTCCAGTTGAGTGACGTGGACAACAGCAGCAAAGCGCTCAATCCTGCAAAGATATTTACCATTTATGAGAAAGGATTTAAATACCTTTACACCGGAGATGTAAAGCAGAATTCGAGGGTTTATCATGTTATAGAGCTGAGTCCGATGGATAGCAAGCAGTCATTTTTTAAAGTGAGGCTTACTATAGATAAACAGACTAAGAGGATTAGTAAAGCTCTGATTTTTGATAAGAACGGAAGTCATTATACATATACTATCAAAACATTTACCCCTAATGTAAAGGTTCCGGAGACTATCTTTACGTTTGATCCCCGAAAACATCCGGGGGTAGAGGTTGTTGATCTTAGATAATTTATGTTATGCCACTCTCATACACCCAGTATACACTTGATAAGCTGGAGCTATTACTGAAAGCGCTGGACTATAAGGTACGATATGAAAAAGGGAATTTTAAAACCGCCGCTTGTCTGCTCGAAAACAGCAAGGTAGTGGTGGTCAACAAGTTTTCTTCTCTTGAGAGTAAAATAAACTCATTAGCAGAGTTGCTACAGCAGATCCCGATAAGTGAAAATCTGCTTGACGAAAAACAGAAGCAATTTTTGTATCATTTAAAACAAACATCTCTGCAATTGTGATTATTACTTTTTTAGGAACAGGAACATCGCAGGGGGTGCCTGTTATTGGATGCGATTGCCCTGTATGCAGTTCTGAAGATCCCCGCGACAAGCGGTTGAGAACCTCCGTCATGATGCAGGTTAATCAAAAGACTATTGTTGTCGACACGGGGCCAGACTTCAGGTACCAGATGCTCCGGGCAAAAGTAAAGTCGCTCGACGCGATATTGCTTACACACGAACATAAAGATCATATAGCAGGCCTTGATGACGTCAGGGCATTCAATTACCGGCAACAGCGGGCGATGGACGTATATGCCCGTCTTCGGGTGCAGGAGGCCCTTAAACGCGAGTTTTACTATGCTTTTTCCGAGAAAAAGTATCCCGGTGTTCCCCTGATCAACCTGCATGATATTGGTGAAAGTCCTTTTTCTATCGCAGGAGCAGACATTATACCTATTGAAGTAATGCATCACCGGTTACCTGTTTTGGGATTCAGGGTAGGAGAGTTTACGTATATCACCGATGCGAAAACTATTGCTCCCAGGGAGATGGAAAAGATAAAGGGTACAAAGGTACTGGTCATCAATGCGCTTCAAAGGGGGCATCATATTTCGCACTTTACACTAGATGAGGCGATAAGCTTTGCACAGGAAATAAAGGCAGAGAGAACGTTCTTTACTCATATCAGTCACAATATGGGAAGGCACATAGACGTAAATAAGGAATTGCCGGAAGGAATTGAATTAGCCTATGATGGCTTAACCCTTGAGCTTAATCACAATCTCTAAATTTCATTTGAACTTTCGGATCAAGATTATATATTTGCAGTCCTTTATGGCCGGATGGCGAAATTGGTAAACGTTGCGGTCTCAGAAGCCGTTGGGAATTCCCTTGAGAGTTCGAGTCTCTCTCCGGTCACCATTAAAGGAACAGTTCTTAAATATGCAATGCCCGGGTGGCGAAATTGGTAGACGCACCACTTTGAGGGGGTGGCGCCCGTTTGGGTGTACGAGTTCGAATCTCGTCTCGCGCACGAAAAAATCTTAGTCAAAAGCTCCGAAAGGGGCTTTTTTAGTTTTGAGGAGGGAAGGCATACCAACTAAAGGATCTGCGTCAAAAGTTGTGGACCAGGCAAACTCTTGTACGGAGAAGAAGAAATCCGGTCGGCATAGTTCTCCACGGCATGTTGCCAAGAAGGAACTTATTCAACAGGTTTAGGGACTTGATGAAACTTTAGATAAGTTGTTTCTCCATAATTTGACATGCCATCCCCTTAATATATGAAGACCGTAATAGGCGTTAGGAATTAAGAATTTAAAACATTCAGACAAGGCCAGTTACCCTGATATGACGCTGAAACTGGAAGATTGTCTCCAATTATTTTATATAGTAGAAGTCACAAAGACACTTTAAGCATAGAGTCTAAAATTATGAAATCAGACGAAATAAAGCAACTATTTGACTTGTTCGAAAGTGCATCGTTGGAGACAGACGGTATAGAATGTTGGAGCGCAAGAGAATTGCAAAGTCTTTTAGGGTACAGTAAATGGGAGAATTTTGAAAAAGTAATTCAAAAAGCGAAAGATGCCTGTAAAAATGCGGGCGAGGAAATAGTATACCATTTTCCTGACGTCAGGAAGATGGTTGCCATAGGCTCAGGTGCTGAAAAAGAGATAGATGATATATTGCTTACCCGTTATGCGTGTTACCTCATTGCTCAAAACGGTGACACCCGAAAATCGGAGATAGCCTTTGCTCAGACATATTTTGCCGTCCAGACCCGGAGGGCGGAGATTATAGAGCAGCGTTTATTGGAATTTGAGAGAGTGAAGGCCAGAGAAAAGCTTAGCCAAACGGAGAAGCAGCTTTCAGGAATCTTATACGAACGAGGGGTAGATAGCCAGGGGTTTGCCCTTATCAGAAGCAAGGGCGATCAAGCTTTATTTAGAATAAACACCAATACTTTGAAGAGAAAAATGGGTGTGCCTGACAATAGACCAGTAGCTGACTTTTTACCGACTATTAGTATAAAAGCTAAAGATCTTGCCGCTGAAATGACAGGCTTGAATGTACAAAGTAAAGATTTGAAAGGTCAATCCAAAATTGAAAAAGAGCATATAGATAACAATCTTGCCGTAAGAGACATGCTTACCAGAAGAGGCATTATTCCAGAAAATCTTCCAGCTGCTGAAGATGTGAAAAAGTTGCAGCGAAAGTTAACTTCGGACGAAAAGAAACTTTTAAAAGGCAAACAGAAATAATTATGTCTATCAACTCCCGTATAGCCCAGATCGTTCAGCTTAAGACTAAGTTTCTATCGAAAAATACGGATTCCCGCCCAATGGCTACTGACGAGAAGGTGAATTTTTGCTAAATACCCGAAACCCGTTCCAAATTCTCGACCGGAAATACATGAAATATGCCGTTTAAACTCCACAGAGCCATATTATGAGCAGAAAGTCAAATTCGAATCTCGTCTCGGGTACTGTAAAAGAATAAAAGAGCGGCTTTTTTTGTATTAATATCCCAAATCGTCAGTTAATAGATTGTATCCGCATCAGAGATGCGCGGGTCTTCAGCAAGTATCTCCATACGAGGGTTATCAATATAGTCGGCATACCATCTGATAGCTTCAATCACTAAAAGAGGGTCTGATCCATCATAGCCTGATGTTTCAAATGCAAGAAGATCACCGTTATCGTTTCCATAAAACTGCAGCTCATCCGGGTCGGGTTCAAATCCATCCCTCCCCAGGCAATATACTTTTATACGTAAATCTCCGTCGCGGTGCCTGATCACTTCTCTGCAGGCATTATGTGAGTCTTGTACCAAAAGGAAAACAGATTGATCCATATTTTAGTATTACAAGATAATAGATGTACATGGAAAAATGTTTTCAGGAATAGATATTTATAACCTGTTGCAGTTGGTTACTGCTTACAACTCCCGACTGCCGCCATTTTATTTCTCCTTTTTTAAAAAGAATTAATGTAGGTACACCCTGGATAGCATAGGCATTGGCAGCAGATGGATTTTTGTCGACGTCTATCTTAAGGATGGTAAGACGGTCTTTCATTTGTTCTTTCAGCTCAGAGAGGATAGGGGCCATAGCTTTACAGGGGCCGCACCATTCTGCCGAAAAGTCGACCAATGTAGGTTTTTCAGAACCTATAATATCTGAGAAGCGGGATGTTGTGTTCATGATCAGTTGTTTTTTGTAGTAAACAAGGACGGATGACATGCAGTTTTAAATATTAAGGAGAATTGTTCTTGACAGCGGGACGGGACTGATAAGATTATACAATATGTTGTGAAAATGGTACAGAAATACTTTTATTTCTTGTACTACTTTTGAATACTGCTAATACTAACCGAATAGCAGCTTAAGTAATAACGCACACAAACCAGAAGGATTAATTAAATGAAGGGCTTCATACGTTTATTTCTTACATTATTTATTGTTGTTTCTCTTGTCGCAGGAGGGCTATTTACTGTAAATGCCACAGAAAAAGCACAAAAGATTACTGTGGTAATTCCTTCCGCAGCAAGTTCGAGAATAAAGTTTGGGGCGGAGAAGCTCTCGGGGGAGCTAAAGGCGCTCGGTTATACGGTCTCTGTTTTAAAACAGGACAAAGCTTTAAGTAATGGAACGGTAATTACGGTTGGAAGGTCGTCAGATGCGTTAATTCAGAATGTGCGACTTGCTGCTAAGGCGACAGGAAAAGAGGGGTTTGCAATATCTTCTCTTAATAAGAACAGGATTGTTATCAGCGGATTTGATGATTCGGGAGTTTTATATGGCTGCATGGAATTAGCTGAACGCATTGCTTCCTCCGGGGGGATCCCTGAAAATATCTCAGTGACCGATAAACCTGAAATGGTTTTACGAGGCACTTGTATCGGCGTTCAGAAACCGGCTTTACTTCCCGGAAGGGGCGTTTATGAGTATCCTTATACTCCTGAATCTTTCCCCTGGTTTTACGATAAAGCGCTTTGGGTAAAATACCTGGACATGATGGTTGAGAACAGGTATAACTCGTTATATCTCTGGAATGGCCATCCTTTCGCTTCCCTTGTAAAACTAAAGGATTATCCCTATGCTGTTGAGGTAGACGATGCAACGTTCAGAAAAAATGAGGAAATGTTCCGCTTTCTTACGGAAGAAGCGGATAAACGGGGTATCTGGGTGATCCAGATGTTCTACAATATTATCGTATCAAAGCCTTTTGCAGAGAAACATCAGATAAAGACGCAGGACCGCAACCGTCCGATACTGCCTGTTATAGCCGACTATACCCGTAAGTCTATAGCTGCTTTTGTGGAAAAGTATCCTAACGTAGGCTTGCTTATCACGCTTGGCGAGGCTATGGAGGGCGTAGGGCAGGATGATGTAGACTGGTTTACGAAGACCATTATTCCGGGTGTACAAGATGGAATGAAGTCTCTCGGGCTCAGCAAAGAACCTCCAATCGTACTGAGAGCTCATGATACAGACGCTCCGCGTGTGATGAAAGCCGCCTTGCCTCTCTATAAGAACCTTTATACCATGGCTAAGTATAATGGTGAGGCATTAACCACTTATACCCCAAGAGGCAAGTGGGCCGACCTGCACCGCAGTCTAAGCAGAATCGGTACGGTACACATCGAGAATGTGCATATTTTGGCTAATCTGGAGCCTTTTCGCTATGGTTCGGCGGACTTTATTCAAAAGTCTGTTCAGGCAATGCATGATGTTTATGAGGCCAACGGTCTGCATCTTTATCCCCAGGCTTCTTACTGGGATTGGCCATATTCGGCAGATAATGTAAAGGGGCGCTTACTGCAAACAGACCGCGACTGGATCTGGTATAAAACCTGGGCTCGTTATGCCTGGAATTGCCGTCGGGACAAAACTGAAGAAGTAAATTACTGGTCGGGTTTACTCTCTAAGAAATACGGCACAGATTTAAATAAAGGGAAGGACATCCTCGAAGCTTATGAGCAGACAGGAGAGATCGCTCCAAAACTTTTAAGGAGGTATGGAATAACCGATGGAAACCGCCAGACCTTAACATTAGGTATGTTTATGACTCAACTGATCAATCCCTTCCGATTTGGCTTATTTACCCTGATGTATGAATCGGAAGCTCCTGAAGGTGAGATGATCATAGAGTATGCCGAAAAGGAATGGAAGAACCAAAAACATATTGGCGAAACACCGGTTCAGGTTGCTGCGGAAGTAACCGGGCATGGACGGAAAGCTGTAGAGGCGATCGAAAAAGCTGCGGCAGGTGTTTCAAAAGATAACGATGAATTCGCCAGACTAAGGAATGATGTGCACTGCTATAACGAACTTGCTGGTTTTTATGCAGAAAAAGTACGCGCTGCCTTGCTGGTGTTAAAGTATAAGTACTCTAACGATGTTGCTGATCTTGAGAAAGCTCTTCCTTTTCTTGAGAACAGTGTAAACCATTACAGAAAGCTGACCGCATTAACAAAGGATACTTATTTATATGCCAACAGCATGCAAACCAGTCAGCGGAAAATTCCGGTGAGAGGAGTGGATGCTACATATAAGACTTGGGTAGAAGTGTTGCCCCGGTTTGAAGAGGAGCTTATTCACTTTAAGAGAAGTATAGATTCTTTAAAATCGGATAAATCGGCGGGCAAAGGTAAAACGATACATCCTTTTAAGAATGCAGATGTGAAGTTATTGTCGGATACCGAAGGTTACTTTACCATTAATTCCGGTCAACAGGTGTTTGCTGATACTACAGCTAAAATTACCGGCCTTGCAAAAGAACTCACGGGGCTCAGGGGTATTAAAACAAACAGGCCTTCGCAAAAATTAAAGGGCACCGCAATTAAGTTTACAACAAATAAGTCTGTTAAACTTCTCGTTGGCTTCTTTAACAGTAAAGCTCCGGGCTTTTTGCCACCTCCCGATCTCGAACACGATGCTACGGCAAATGAATATGGTCAGTCGGAAATAAAGATCGCTAATGCCCTTGCCCTTGATGGAATGCCACCAGTTAACATTCACAGTTATTCTTTCAAGCCTGGGACACATACTCTTACCCTTGCGAAAGGAACTTGTGTAATTTTAGGCTTTATAGATGATAATGAACGTATAAGATTATATGATGCAGGAATTGGAGTGCCCGAGAGTAAACGGGATATAGACTGGCTGTTTGAGTAGGGTATTCAATTAATTATGAGTTATGAGTAATGGGTTATGAATTATGAATTATGAATTATGAATGAAGCAGAAAGCTTAAAGCGGAAAGCAAAAAGCTGATGGCCGATTGCTGATAGCCAAAATACTATGAATTGTGCAGGAAGCTGATTGCTGATAACTGAAAGCTGATAGCTAATATCCAATAGCCAAAACAACATGATAAAGAGATTTAAACTTTTAGGGCTGGTTGCTCTAATGATTGCAGGAACGGGAGTTTATGGGCAGAAGAAAAGTGGCGTGCTTGGCACACGCTTACTGGAAAGTTATACCCAATATTTTAACTCTCTGGACAGCGAGGACGTTAAGAACTATGTCCCTAATGCAGAGGCAGCGAACTGGATTGCAGCAAATGCTCCTCTCTTCGAGTGTCCCGATTCTGCGATAGAAAAGATCTACTATTACCGGTGGTGGACCTTCCGCAAGCATCTGAAGGAAACTCCCGCAGGGTTTATTTTTACTGAGTTCATTACTCCGGTAAAGCATGCCGGCAAGTTTAATGCAATAAGTTGCGCGCTGGGCCATCATATATATGAAGGCCGCTGGCTACACGATCGCCAGTATATTGATCAGTACATTAACTTTTGGGTGTTAAAAGATAGAACGTTTCCAGCTCCGCGGTTTCATGCCTTCAGCAGCTGGGTGGACGACGCTATATATAACCGGTATCTTGTAAATCAGGATAAACAGTTTGTTGCAGGTCTGGTTCCCGAACTGGATGCAGATTACCGGAAGTGGGAGTCTGAAAAACAGTTGCCCTCGGGAATGTTCTGGCAATTTGATGTAAGGGATGGCATGGAAGAGTCGGTGAGTGGCGGCCGGAAAGTGAAGAACCGCAGACCGTCCATCAATAGCTATATGTATGGCAATGCCATAGCTCTTGCTAAAATGGCTGCAATGACGAATAATGACAGCCTTCGGAAAGTGTATGAACGCAAGGCTGCGACGCTGAAGACAATGATTGTCGACAGTCTCTGGAGTGATAGCGCTTCTTTCTTCCTTGCGCTAAAGGAAGACGGAAATCTTGCGCCACGCGAAGCTATTGGCTTTATTCCATGGTACTTTAACCTTCCCACCGATAAAGCGGAATACGCAAAGGCATGGGATCAGATTATAGATACTGCGGGCTTTAATGCTCCATGGGGACACACTACTGCCGAGCGCCGTGAGCCGACATTCAGGACGAGGGGATCTGGTCATGGCTGCGAATGGGACGGCGCTGTATGGCCTTTTGCTACCACCCAAACATTAAAGGGCTTGTCGAACCTCTTAAGTAACTATAAGAAACATGGCAAGATGAACGCTAAGGTATTTTATGACGAGCTTCATAAGTATGCTATGTCGCATGTGATGAACGGCAGAACTTATATAGGCGAATACCAGGATGAAAAGAACGGTGAATGGCTGAAAGGGGATAACCCCAGAAGCCGCTTTTATAACCATTCGGGGTTTTGCGATCTTGTTATCAGCGATCTTGTAGGGCTAAAGCCAAGAGCAGATAACATACTGGAGCTGCATCCTCTTGTTCCTGAGCGCCAATGGGACTGGTTCTGCCTTGATAATGTATTATATCATGGTAAGAAACTCACCATCCTCTGGGATAAGACAGGGAAGAAATACGGAAAAGGAAAAGGACTGAGAGTTTTTGCCGATGGCAAGGAAGTGATTAGCTCTGCAAAGCTGAAGGCAGTGAAGTGTGAGTTGTAGGTTGTGAGTTGTGGGTTGTGAGATAGTATCAGGTAGCAAGTATCAGGTATCAAGACTGGATGTGCTAGTAAAGAGAAAAAAATAAGAATTCATGCATATGTGTAAGCGATATACGAAAAGCCAATTGCTAATAGCCAATAGCCAACAGCTAATTTTCTGTTTGTTATTGTTGTTTTTTACAACGACTGCTTCGGCTCAGCAATATTATAATGTGTTGAAGTATGGGGCGAAGAACGACAGCAGCAAGCTGGTTACAGAGGCTGTCAAAAAGGCTATAGATGCGGCATCGAAAGCTGGAGGGGGTACTGTTTATTTCCCGGCGGGGAAATACCTTACGGGGCCGATCCATCTTAAGAGTAACATCACCATTTTTATTGAAGCAGGAGCTGAACTTCATTTCAGCGATAACTTTGATCATTACCTCCCTATGGTGAAAAGCCGCTA
>DALYUO010000072.1:6741-7756 GCA_031981225.1 Pararcticibacter sp. | reverse complement strand
AAGGAGTGGATGTTACCAGTTTTTCTCCTTTGTTTTATGCTTACAAAGCGGAAAATATAACTATTAAAGGAAGGGGCCTAATTAATGGTCATGGTAAGAAGTGGTGGGACTTTGTAGAGGGATACAAAGAAGGCCAGCCGAGATCGAAATGGCAGTTTATGTTCGATGAACTAAACAAAGACATTCTTCTTCCTGACGATCCTAAGCAGATGAAACGGGGTTTCCTCCGTCCCCCTTTCATACAGCCCATGTATTGTAAGAATGTGCTGATCGAAGGAATAACCATCATCAACTCGCCTTTCTGGACGGTGAATCCGGAGTTCTGCGAAAATGTGACGGTAACGGGAGTGTCGATAAACAATCCGCATTCCCCTAATACGGACGGTATCAATCCTGAATCATGTAAATACGTTCATATCTCCAACTGCCACATCAGCGTGGGCGACGATTGTATTACCATTAAATCAGGGAAAGATAAACCGGGAAGAGCAATGGCTGCCCCGGCCGAAAATTATACCATCACCAATTGTACGATGTTGTCGGGCCACGGAGGCGTGGTGATAGGAAGTGAAATGTCGGGAGATGTGAGGAAGATCACGATATCGAATTGTGTTTTTGATGGAACCGACCGGGGGATACGGATCAAAACAGCCCGAGGACGAGGCGGGGTAGTGGAAGAGATCAGGGTGGATAACATTATAATGAAGAATATAAAGGAACAGGCAATTGTGCTTGATATGCAATATGCCAAAACACAGCCTGAGCCAGTTTCGGAAAGGACCCCTAAGCTGAGGAACATTCACTTAAGCAATATCACTGCTTCTGGCGTTAAGCAAGCCTGCTATATAAACGGACTGGAAGAAATGCCGGTGGAGAATATTTCCTTTAACGATATGAACATGGATGCAGAAACCGGCTTCCAGATAAAGAATGCTGCAAACATAGAGATGCATAATCTTCATATTAATACAGAAAAAGGTCCGGCTTTGAAGTCAGAAAATGTAAAGACCTTAGT
>DALYUO010000072.1:5505-6704 GCA_031981225.1 Pararcticibacter sp. | reverse complement strand
ACTTAACCAATACTGAAGATGCCTTTTTTTATAATTCATATCCTGTATCAGGAACAGACATATTTCTGAAGCTCAGTGGAGAACAGACGAAGGGAATCGTTTTGAAAAATAATAATCTGAGAAACGTGAAAACGCCTGTAATTCAGGATGAATTGGTAAAGGAAAAAGTGAATGCGTTTTGAGTTTTAAGTAGTAAGTTTTAAGTAGTAAGTAATAGGTTTTAAGCAGTTAAAAGTTAAAAGCTGATAGCTAAAAAAGCTGACTGCTGATAGTGCAAAATAACAACCATGTTAGTACCTCATTTGTCCGGTTTCCGGAAGTTCCAGTTGCTTGTGGCCGCATTGATGCTGTCCGCTTCCCTTAATGGGCAGGATTTAAAGCTGTGGTATAACAAACCGGCGGTAAAGTGGACGGATGCATTGCCAGTTGGTAACGGCAGGCTCGGCGCGATGATCTTTGCTGGTCCGGCGCAGGACAGGATACAGTTTAACGAAGAAACACTCTGGACCGGAGAGCCAAGAACTTACAGCAGGGAAGGGGCTTCGGCTTATCTGCCGAAGATACGGCAGCTTCTTTTTGAAGGAAAGCAGGATGAAGCCGAGAAACTGGCGGCTGAAAAGTTTATGGGAACAATGTCAGGTGAGGGGAACAAGGAAGTCTGGTTCAGAGAAATGCGTGCCATGAAGGGCCTTTCAGCCAATCCGGCAACCATCAGTTACGATGACAGCAACTGGAAAGAGATGCCCGTGCCAGTATCCGAAGGATGGGAAGCGGCAGGATGGCAGGGATTGGATGGGGCTGTATGGTTAAGAACAACGTTTGAGTTACCGGAAAAATGGGCGGGGCGAAATCTGATTATCGATCTTGGCAAGATCCGCGACCAGGACTTTACATATGTTAATGGTGAACTGATTGGAAGTATGGACGATGCGGGTGCAGGACGGAAGTACACGATTAAGGCAAGTAAAGTAAGAAAAGGGAAAAACTATATCGCGGTTCAGGTTCTCAATTATTACGACAAGGGTGGGTTAGTTGGGTATAAAGATGTATCACGCAAGCTGTTGGTTTATCCTGAAGGTGAAGCCGAGAGTGCTGGAATTCCACTGAATGGAAACTGGAAATATCTGGTTCAGAACGATGAACCCCCTGCTGTGCCACGGTTTCAGGCAGATTACCAGCCATTTGGTGATGTAGTCCTT
>DALYUO010000072.1:2242-5495 GCA_031981225.1 Pararcticibacter sp. | reverse complement strand
CAAGGGCATGAGAAAACCGAAAACTACAAGCGGGAACTTGATTTGCAGAACGCTGTTGCACGTACTACCTATAAAATTAATGGAACAACCTTTACACGGGAGTATTTTGCAAGTCAGCCCAACCAGGTTATTGTAATTCATATAAAAGCCGACAAGCCGCGGAGTGTTAGCTTTGAGGCAGCTCTGAGCAGTCCCCATAAAAATTCGGCTGTGCAGAAAATTGACGACCACACCCTGGCTCTTTCATTGAAAGTGAGGAATGGCGCTTTGAGAGGCGAAAGTTATTTGCGGGTAGTATCGCTCAAAGGGAAGGTGTCGGTAACCGGAAACAAAGTGAATGTAAGTGGGGCTGATCAAGTGACCTTATACCTTAGCGCCGGAACTAATTATAAGCGGTACAACGATGTATCAGACGATCCTGCCGCTGTTTGTAAAAGCGCTTTGACTTCTGTTGCAGCAAAGGACTATGAAAGTATAAAAGACGCCCATATAAAGGAATATCAGAAATATTTTAACACCTTCTCGGTAGGCTTCGGACCTGATCTTAAGACTGATGTGCCGACCGATAAAAGGCTTGAAGAATTTGCAGCTTCCGGAGATCCCGCTTTTGCAGCTCTTTATATACAGTATGGCAGGTATTTACTGATCTCAAGCTCCCGGCCAGGTACGCGTCCCGCTAATTTGCAGGGTATCTGGAATGATCTTTTGACGCCTCCCTGGGGAAGTAAATATACCACCAACATCAATTTAGAAATGAATTACTGGCCGTCGGAGACCCTGAATCTGTCGCCCATGGCCGGACCGTTGTTCGATATGATTGATGAACTAAGGGAAACCGGTTCAAAGACAGCTAAGATGCATTACAATGCCCCAGGCTGGGTGCTGCACCACAATACTGATCTGTGGAGAGGAACAGCGCCAATTAATGCCTCGAATCACGGGATCTGGGTAAGCGGCGCTGCATGGCTCTGTCATCATCTCTGGGAGCACTATATGTTCACACAGGATAAAGACTTTCTTAAAAACAGGGCATATCCTGTAATGCGAGACGCCGCTTTATTCTTTAACACATTTCTTATCAAAGACCCTAAAACAGGATGGTTAATCAGTACCCCATCTAACTCGCCGGAGCAAGGTGGCTTGGTAGCGGGACCGACTATGGATCATCAGATCATTCGCGACTTGTTTAAAAACTGTATTGAGGCGGCGTCTATATTGCAAACAGATAAATCGTTTGCCGATACTCTTCGAAGAAAATATAAACAAATAGCGCCTGATCAGATCGGGAAGTTTGGTCAGCTGCAGGAGTGGCTGGAGGATAAAGACGACACTACAAACAAGCACCGGCACGTATCCCACTTATGGGCTGTTTATCCGGGAAGCGAAATAAACTGGGAAGGATCATCCGCTTTAATGAAAGCCGCCAGACAATCGCTCATTTACAGAGGAGATGCCGCTACGGGATGGAGCCTCGGCTGGAAGATAAACCTATGGTCGAGGTTCAGGGAAGGTGATCATGCATTTAATCTGGTGTAACTGCTGATCAGTCCGGCAGAAAAAGGAGGAGCGGGGTCGTATACGAACCTCTTTGATGCTCATCCGCCCTTTCAAATCGACGGAAACTTCGGCGGAGCAGCCGGCATTGCCGAAATGCTGCTACAAAGCCAGAATGGCGTAATTCATCTTCTTCCTGCTTTGCCATCGGCACTTCCGGATGGTGAAATTAAAGGTATTCGCGCCAGGGGCGGTTTTGAATTGAACTTTTCATGGAAGTCGGGTAAGCTAAGCCGCTTGGAGATCCTTTCAAAAGCAGGCGGCGATTGTAGCCTCCGTTACGGACAGAAAACCCTTCAGTTTAAAACTGTAAAAGGAGGAAAATACCAGTTCGACGGAGAGCTGAAGAAAATGACTTCCAATCTTTAACCCAAATGCTAATCGCCAACAGCTGTTTTTTTATGAGACATTTCATTCTTGTTTTTCTTTTAATAAACGTTATGATGCAGTCCGCATCGGCGCAGAAGGATATACGTAAAGCTATTTCACTCAATGAACACTGGCTGACAGTGGTGAACGATACCAGCAAAGACGCTTATGCAGGCTTTGAAAGTACCGTATTCAATGACAAAGGCTGGAAGAGAGTAGATGTTCCTCATAACTGGGATGAATATGGCGGATACAGGCGCCTCATGCATGGAAACCGCCATGGATACGCCTGGTATCGTAAATCGTTTTGTGTTAATTCAAAAAACGAAGGGCAAAGGTATTTTCTCTGGTTCGAAGGCGTAGGCTCTTACGCAACTGTCTGGTTAAACGGGAAGAAGGTTGGATCGCATGCCGGGGGAAGGACATCCTTTACTCTCGACGTAACCGAAACTATTCATAAGGATAACTCTGTAAATGTGCTCGCCGTTAAGGCAGATCATCCTGCCCAGATTAGAGATCTGCCCTGGGTGTGCGGCGGATGTTCGGAGGAGCGTGGTTTTTCTGAAGGTTCACAGCCGATGGGAATATTCCGGCCAGTGCATCTCTTGATTACCAATCCGGTGAGAATTGAGCCTTTTGGCGTTCACATCTGGAATGATACGACTATCTCTGAAAAGTCTGCTAAGCTCCACGTTGAAACAGAAGTAAAGAACTATAGTAAAGAGCATAAATCAGTAAGCATTGTTAACCGACTTTTAACAAAGGAGGGTAAGCTGGTTGCCGAACTTCGCGCCGGGAAGAAGATCGCCCCCGGAGAGACTTTTATATTCAGACAGCAAACTCCGGAAATCCGGGCTCCCCGCTTATGGTCGCTTGAGGACCCTTACCTTTATTCACTTGTTTCTGAGATCAGGGAAAACGGAAAAATAACAGATCGCATCTCAACGCCCTACGGGATACGATGGATAAGCTGGCCTGTGGGCAGAAGCTCTGATGACAAGCGCTTTTACCTCAACGGTAAACCTGTTTTTATTAATGGAATAGCGGAGTACGAACATCTGATTGGTCAGAGCCATGCGTTCAGCGCTGAACAGGTTCATTCACGGGTAATGCAAATGAAGGCAGCCGGGTTTAACTCGTTCCGTGATGCACATCAGCCACACAACCTTCGGTATCAGGAATATTGGGACAAGCTGGGAATACTATGGTGGCCGCAGATGGCTGCTCATATTTGGTTTGATAATCCCGAATTCAGAAAAAACTTTAAAGAGTTATTGACCGACTGGGTAAAAGAAAGACGGAACAGTCCTTCAGTAGTGCTCTGGGGGCT
>DALYUO010000072.1:743-2232 GCA_031981225.1 Pararcticibacter sp. | reverse complement strand
AAGCACTCTTCCCGAAGACTTTGCACGTGAATGTACAGAGCTGATCCGCCAGCTTGATCCAACTGCCTCCTCTCAACGGAAAGTTACCACCTGTAACGGAGGAAAGGGAACCGATTGGGATGTTCCGCAGAACTGGACTGGAACCTATGGCGGGAACCCTGCAACTTATGCGGATGATGTTCAACGACAGGTTTTAATAGGAGAATATGGAGCCTGGCGGACTTTGGATCTTCATACCGAAGGCCCTTTTAACCAAAACGGAGCTTATAGTGAGGACAGGATGACGCAGCTGATGGAAACAAAGGTGAGGCTTGCTGAATCTGTTAAGGATAAAACAAGCGGCCACTATTTCTGGCTGTTTACCTCACATGATAATCCCGGAAGGGTCCAGGGGGGAGAAGGTTTACGGGAGATAGATCGTATAGGTCCGATAAATTATAAGGGGCTCTTAACTCCGTGGGAGGAGCCGTTGGATGTATACTACATGTTCAGAGCGAATTATGCGCCTAAGGACAAAGAACCCATGGTTTATATTGTATCTCATACCTGGCCCGACCGCTGGAACGCTCCTGGCACAAAGGATAGTATCACTGTATATTCTAATTGTGATGAAGTAGAGCTTTTTAATGATGTGAACGACGTATCATTGGGCAAAAAAACAAGGAATGGCATTGGTACTCATTTTCAGTGGGACGGAGCTGATATAAAATACAATGTATTATATGCCGTTGGGTATGTCGGAGGAAAGGAGGTCGCCACAGATTACATCGTTTTACATCATCTTCCACAGGCCCCTCACTTTGATCGCTTTTTAAAAGACGCAAAGCCGTTGACCGCACCTCAAAAGGCTTACAATTATCTCTATAGAGTAAACTGCGGTGGTCCGGATTATACAGACAACCATGGTAACATATGGCTGGCAGACCGCCGAAGAACTGATAAAGAAACATGGGGGTCGAAGTCGTGGACAGAAGACTACCCCGGTATGCCGGCGTTTTTCGCCAGCCAGAGAAAGACAAACGATCCTATTAAAGGTACAGCCGACTGGACTCTCTTTCAGAGCTTCCGCTACGGACGCGACAAGTTAACTTATGAATTTCCGGTGCCGGACGGTGAATACCTGGTAGAGCTTTATTTTACAGAACCGTGGTTAGGAACAGGGGGAGGTCTTGATTGTACCGGATGGCGCCTGTTTGACGTGGCGGTAAATGGCAATTCAGTTATAAAAAATCTTGATATCTGGAAGGAGTCAGGGCATGACGGAGCACTTAAAAAGACAGTAAGAGTGAAGGTTACCGGCGGTTTGCTGGTTGTTTCTTTTCCGAAGGTCGCCTCCGGTCAGGCTTTAATCTCCGCCATTGCGATAGCGTCAGCAGATAAGACAGCAAAGCCTGCTCTTGGGTCGCCTGCTCTGATCAGAGATCTGAAAGCTCAGGGAGGAAAGGCTTCTGGTTTTTCAGCTCAGACCTGGCTTAACACAGGGGATAAA
>DALYUO010000072.1:0-733 GCA_031981225.1 Pararcticibacter sp. | reverse complement strand
ACTCTACACGGATGCGGCTACTGCTTTCGCTTCTTTACCTTCCAACCTTTACGGGGCTGAGTGGATTCAGACCCCTTCCGGGAAATCACAGTCCTCTGCCTCTTCTGCGGTGTTTAGAGCAGATACTGTTGCTGATGTATTTATCGGGCTGGAGGGGAAGGAGCCTCTGTTTTCCTGGATGAAAGGATATGAAGACACGAAGTCGTTCATCACAGATAACGAGAATCACACATTCAAAGTATATCGCAGAAGAATAGAAAAGGGACAATTGGTTGAGCTGGGAAAGAACAAAGAGGGTGTGCCTATGTACACTGTTGCAGTACTGCCTGCAACGACAATGGCTCCCGCCTATGATCTAAAACCGGTAAAAGGATATAAAGCTCCTCAGGCGGCGATGACTGTCGGCATCATTAAGACGACGGTAAATGAAAAGGATGCAATAACGTTTAAAAACGCGTCGGGGGATACCCTCGAATGGACGATATCAGTAGGAGTGGCTGATACCTATTCTCTTACTGTTAAATATGCAAACACCTTTTCACGTGACCTGACTGCAAAACTTCAACTGCTCGCCGCAGACGGAACGCTGATGAAAGAAGAAACGGTATCGCTTGCACCGAGCAAGACGGGTAAATGGAATTATTTTGCAACCTCCACCGGTTCCATGATCAATGCGGGGACTTATAAGGTTAGGCTTATTTCTATTGACGCAGAGGATTTGAGTGTCTCGGGG
>DALYUO010000071.1:10155-20366 GCA_031981225.1 Pararcticibacter sp. | reverse complement strand
CATGTCAGACTAAAGTCTAACGAGAGTCTGACATGATGCTGACATGATGCTGACGAGATCAGGTTCTGGTCAGGCTTTGGTAAGCGTTTGGTTAGATACTTGGGCTATCACGACCTCTTTTCTTTACACTTCGGATCAGCTCAGCATTTCATCGGCTCTTTCCGTTTTAAAGGCGATTTTGATTACCCTGCTAACTTTGAGAACTACTTTTCAAATTATCTTTAACATTTTTTAACACAAAATGGGATACCAGGAAGTTGCATAATCAGTTTCAGTGGTATTACTTTTGAACTAAGAAACGCACACAGAGAAAAAATAGAAGTATGAAAAAAATAGGAATAACTCTTCTCACTGCAATCTTCGGTGGTGCAGTGGCAATAGGCGGATACAAGCTTATTGAGAATAATAGTGCCGAAAAGATGAGTATCGAGGATAAGCAAAAGGTTTATTTTACTAATAATCCTATCAGTGTGTCCTCTGCTGGTGATGTCGATTTCGTTCAGGCTGCAGCTGCGGTAACTCCGGCGGTCGTTCATATTCAGACGACCTATGGTGGTTCGTCCAGGTCTCAGCGCGGAGGCGGTGACGACCCTTTTGAAGACATGTTCAGAGATTTCTTTGGCAGTCCCCGGGGCAATACGCAACGTGCTCCTGCCAGGGCCTCCGGTTCAGGTGTGATCGTGTCGGATGACGGATATATTGTGACAAACAATCACGTAGTAGAAGATGCTTCAAAGATAGAAGTGATCCTGCCCGATAACCGGTCTTTCCAGGCAAAGGTAATTGGTCGTGATCCAAATACAGACTTAGCGCTTCTTAAGGTAAATGCTACTAAATTACCTGTTGTTAAACTTGGAAATTCGGACAATGTGCAGGTTGGAGAGTGGGTTCTGGCAGTAGGCTATCCGCTGACATTGAATACAACTGTGACAGCTGGTATAGTAAGTGCTAAGGGACGTGCTATTGGAATATTAGGACAACCAGAGCAGGAAGATTATTACGGTAATCGTAATCAGCCGAGGGTGAATTCGGCGATTGAATCATTCAAACCGACGCAGCCATTAACCGTGGTAATAGCGGAGGTGCTCTCGTGAACACCCGCGGTGAACTGATCGGAATTAATGCTGCAATTGCATCTCAAACCGGTTACTATGCTGGCTATGGATTTGCTATTCCCGTGAATCTTGCAAAGAAGATTATGGACGACTTCATTAAATATGGTGCCGTTAGAAGGGGATTTGTAGGTGTAACATTCCAGGAACTAAATTCAAGCATTGCAAAAGAACTTGGAGTTAATGAAATCAGCGGGTTATATGTAAACACCGTAGTTGAAGGCAGTGGCGCTGCTGCGGCCGGCATAAAAAAGGGAGACGTGATAACCAAAGTAGATGGCGCGAGGATTATGTCATCGTCTGACCTTCAGGAACGTGTTGCACGCCTTCGTCCTGGCGATAAGGTGCAGCTTACCTTCAATCGTGACGGAAAAGAGCGTACAGTATCCGTTACTCTTAAGGGCGAAGATGAAGTGAAGATCGCGGGAAATAATAACAGTTCTGCCGAAGAAATATACAACCGCCTTGGAGCCAGCTTTGCTCCTGTGTCGGCTGCACAGAAACAACGTTATAAGATAACTTCCGGGGTAGTGGTTACCGAAGCCCGCGACGGAGGATTGTTCTCAAACTTTGGAATCGAGAAAGGTACCATTATTACAAGTATCAATAATAAACCGATTAACAAGGTGGATGATATTGATAATGCCCTTTCCGCGAGCAATAATAACATGATCCGTATCAACGGTATATCAGCTGATGGGTCAAGAATCATGATGTCCTTCCCGATCGCTCAGTAATAGATCGTTCGATACATAGAGACCCAAAACCTTCCAGAAATGGAAGGTTTTTTTTTATCTTAGTTTTTACTATGACAGAGCAAGGAATGAAATGGGAACTGCTTGGTCAGCATTTAGTAATGCTTCCTCAGAAAGCTCTTTATTGGGCTGAAGAGAAGGCATTAATCGTTGCCGATCTGCACATCGGGTAAGTTGGGCATTTCAGGAAAGCCGGAATTGCTATACCCCGTCCGTTGGAGCAGGAAGAACTGGCGGTCCTTTCCGATCTGTTACACTCATTAAAACCAGAGAAGTTGATCTTTCTCGGTGATCTTTTTCATAGTGAATTTAATAGTGACTGGAACTGGCTGCAGATGTGGCGTGAGCTTTTTGCGGATGTACGGATAATTCTTGTCCGGGGCAATCATGATATACTTCATGATGAGTATTATAGTGAAGCAGGGTTCGAAGTTTGCGAGAAACTTGATTTGGCTCCCTTTGTATTTACCCATGAACCTGTTTCAAAATCAGATGGCGAAGGTTATGTGATAAGCGGACATATTCATCCGGCTGTGAGGTTAAGAGGGAAGGGCAGGCAAACAACCGTTCTTTCCTGTTTTTATTTCGGACGGACCCAGGCCGTCCTTCCGGCTTTCGGCCGTTTTACCGGGAATTGCTGCATCAGTATTGACGAATTGGCTGCTGCTTTCGTGGTTGTAAATGACAAGGTTATAAAACTATGATCTTAGACCGGTTCTAAATAAATCAAATAAAGCCATAGATAACAAAATAGGTTATATTATTGCGGCTATAATAATACTTTTGTACCACTAATAAAAATAATGAAAGGTAATGAGCAGTTTCACTAAGGCATTCTCGTCAACATTAGGGAAGAAATTGATCATGAGTTTAACAGGGCTATTTTTGTGTCTGTTTCTCATTGTCCATCTTCTCGGAAATTTACAATTATTTAAACATGATGATGGAATGGCGTTTAATGTGTATTCACATTTTATGACGCATTTTCCACCTATTAAAATCGTTTCATATCTCTTATATTTATCGATAGTATTCCACGCCGTGTATGCTTTGGTTATAAGCATCAGGAATAGCAAAGCCCGGAAAGTGGGTTATGCTGTTTACAAGGGATCTGCAAACAGCAGCTGGAGTTCGAGAAATATGGGAATATTGGGAACGATACTATTAATCTTTATAGTTGTCCATATGACTAATTTCTGGGCAGAGTACCACTGGGGCGGCTTGCCTTTTATCAAGTACGAAACCAGTCTTACCAACCCGGAAGAAGTAACAGTTACAAAAATTCCGTACGATGGACATCAGATGGTGCATTCAGAATATGTGGATCTGCAGTCTGGTAATCAGGTTGTTATCGCAAAAGATCTGAACATCGTTGTAATGGAGCTTTTCAAGATATGGTGGTATGTTGCACTCTATGTGATCGCTATGATCGCAATGGGCTACCATCTTTACCATGGCTTCCAGAGCGGTTTTCAGACTCTCGGGTTTGATCATAAAAAGTATAAGCCAGCTATTGACTTTTTGGGCCTTTGGGTGTTCAGCGTTATTATTCCCGCTTTGTTTGCCGCAATGCCTCTTTACGTGTTTTTTTTCAAATAAGATGGATCATCCCGATTTAGGGACTAAAAAATATTTCTAAAATGGTATTAGATTCAAAAATTCCAGAGGGCCCTTTAGGAGAAAAGTGGTCTAAACATAAATTCAATCTGAAGCTGGTTAACCCGGCTAATAAAAGAAAATATACTGTTATCGTTGTTGGTACCGGTCTGGCAGGAGCTTCTGCTGCAGCGTCACTGGCTGAATTAGGTTACAATGTAAAAGCTTTTTGTTATCAGGACAGTGCACGCCGGGCGCATTCTATTGCTGCTCAGGGTGGGATTAATGCTGCTAAAAACTATCGTAACGACGGCGACAGCGTTTATCGTTTGTTCTATGATACTATTAAGGGCGGCGACTACCGTGCCCGTGAGGCGAACGTTCATCGTTTAGCTGAAGTGTCGAATGATATTATTGACCAGTGTGTGGCACAAGGTGTTCCTTTTGCCCGCGAATACGGTGGCTTGCTTGACAACCGCTCTTTTGGTGGTGCACAGGTATCCCGTACCTTCTATGCGAGGGGACAAACCGGACAGCAGCTGCTTTTAGGTGCATACTCAGCCTTAAACCGTCAGATTCATGAAGGAAAGGTGAAGATGTACAACAGGCACGAAATGCTTGACCTTGTTACAGTTGACGGAAAAGCTCAGGGAATTGTTACCCGTAACCTGCTGACCGGAGAGATAGAAACCTTCGCAGGCCATGCGGTATTACTTTGTACTGGCGGATATGGAAACGTATTCTACCTGTCTACCAATGCAATGGGTTGTAATACTACGGCAATCTGGCGTTCATATAAAAAAGGCGCTGCATTTGCTAACCCTTGCTTTACCCAGATTCACCCTACCTGTATTCCGGTAACCGGCGATCATCAGTCTAAGCTTACCTTAATGTCGGAGTCTTTACGTAACGACGGTCGCGTTTGGGTACCGAAGACAAGGGAGATGGCCGAAAGACTTCGCAAGGGAGAAATTAAAGTTTCAGATATAAAAGAAGAAGACAGGGATTATTTCCTTGAGCGTAAATATCCATCTTTTGGAAACCTGGTTCCCCGTGACGTAGCTTCCCGTAATGCTAAGGAAGCGGCTGATGACGGACGCGGTGTTGGAGCAAGCGGTAAAGCGGTATACCTGGATTTTGCAGAAGCTATCGGCCGTCTTGGTAAGGCTGCAGTGGAAGCAAAGTATGGTAACCTTTTCGATATGTATTATCAGATCACAAATGAAAATCCATACGAAATGCCGATGCGTATTTATCCGGCAGTACACTATACCATGGGAGGCCTTTGGGTTGATTACAACCTGATGACTACAGTTCCTGGCTTGTACTGTTTAGGTGAAGCAAATTTCTCCGATCACGGAGCGAACCGTCTTGGCGCTTCTGCTCTGATGCAGGGTCTTGCCGACGGGTATTTTGTAATACCGTACACTGTTGGAGATTACCTTGCTAATATCGGCCCTAAGCCGGTTGATGCAACACACCCTGCCTTTGCTCAGGCAAAGAAAGACGTTGAAGACAGGGTTAAGAAATTCCTTTCTATGAAGGGAACTAAGACGGTAGACGAATATCACCGTGATCTTGGTCTGATTATGTGGGAGTATTGCGGTATGGCAAGAAACGAACAGGGGCTTACTAAAGCAAAGACGATGATCAAGGAACTCCGTGAGGATTTCTGGAAGAACGCTATTGTGGTAGGTGAGAACGAAGAGATGAACATGTGTCTGGAAAAAGCAGGCCGTGTAGCTGACTTCCTTGAACTTGCAGAACTGATGGTTGACGACGCACTTAATCGTAAAGAGTCGTGTGGTGGCCACTTCCGTGAAGAAAGCCAGACTGAAGAAGGCGAAGCAAAACGCGATGATGAAAACTATGCTTATGTAGCTGCATGGGAATTTAAAGGAGATGATGCTCCGGCTGCGATGCATAAAGAAGAGCTGATCTTCGAGAACGTTAAGTTAACACAAAGGAGTTATAAATAAGTATCTTGTAGCAAGTATCAAGTATCAGGACGAACAGCAAATGCCGGAAAGATATTTGAAGTGCTCAGGGGAAAAGATTGATTAGATGTTATGCAAGTAATCTGGATACTAGAATCTTGATACTTGCTACTAAAAAAAAATAATATGAGCGGAAACATGAATTTAACCCTGAAAGTCTGGAGACAGAAGAATGCCAGCGACAAGGGCGGATTTGTAACATATAAAGCAGATGACATATCACCCGATATGTCGTTCCTGGAGATGCTGGACATAGTGAACGAGCGTCTGGTGAAGAAAGCAGAAGATCCGATCCATTTTGATCACGATTGCCGTGAAGGAATTTGTGGAGCTTGTTCGTTGTATATCAACGGCCGTCCTCATGGTCCTAAGCAAGCGATCACTACCTGTCAGCTTCACATGCGCAGTTTCAGCGATGGCGAAACTATTACTATTGAACCATGGCGTGCAGTCGCTTTCCCTATCATTAAGGATTTGGCTGTTGATCGTTCTGCGTTCGACCGTATTCAGGAAGCCGGCGGGTTTGTATCGGTGAATACAGGAGGTGTACCTGATGCTAATGAGATTGCTATTCCTAAGCCAATAGCTGACGAAGCGATGAATTCTGCAACATGTATCCAGTGTGGCGCTTGCGTTGCAGCGTGTAAGAATGCTTCGGCCGCGTTATTCGTATCGGCTAAGATTTCGCAGTTTGCGTTACTTCCTCAGGGTCAGCCTGAAAGATATCGTCGCGTTCAGGCGATGGTAGCTCAGATGGACGCAGAAGGTTTTGGTAGCTGTACGAATACAGGTGCATGCGAAATAGAATGTCCAAAAGAGATTTCTTTAACAAATATTAACAGGATGAGGCGGGATTATTTTACTGCCGGATTTTTTAAAGAAGAAGAAATTCACTAATTTTGTCCAACGAGGCAAGGAGGAATTTTTGAGAACCCTGCGCATTAGCGCAGGGTTCTTGCTTTTTAGAACGCTTTAGTCGGTTTTTTTCTTCGTTGTAACGATTATTACCCCGTTTTTTGCTTTATCACCGTACTTCTCCGTTATTTTCTTGTCCTTTATCACACTTACAGATAGAATCTCTGAAGGATTTAGTGATTTCAGATCAAAGGAAGTTTTTTCTACGCCATCAACTATGTAGAGAACATTATTAGTTGGGGATGATATGTTCCTGACAGTAATGGCATCTTTCTCCGTGAGGTTTACCATGATAGGTAATGTGTACTGGACCCGTACCGGGCGGCCATGCTGCATTCCCGGATTCCATTTCGGTGTATTTTCCAGCATCCTTACAGCTTCTTCGCCGGTTCCATAGCCAAGGTCACGCAATATCTTTATATCTTCAAGGCTCCCGTCTTTTTCCACAATGAAACTTACAATAAGTCTTCCTGTAATATTGTTCTTTCGCGCCTCTTCAGGATACTTGTAGTTTTTTCCAATATAAGTATAGAACGCTTTAATTCCTCCCGGGAAGTTTGGCATAACATCGATGGAGGCGAAGTCATGTACGGCATCGTCTTCAGCGGCTTTCCCGGGGGACGGGCTGGTGGAAGGCAAGCGCTTTGGGGAACCGACGATCATGATAGGCGATAGTTCTGAATATCCTTCAGGCGTATTTATTTGTGTTTCTTTAATCCCTGTTCCTGTTCCCTCCAGGCTGAAGCTTATCCTGAAGTAATACTTTCCTGCTACCGCCGGGTCCATATTATTTACCTTTTTCAAGGTTCTTAACACTTCTTCATCAATCCCGCTACCCAGGCCCCGAACTATATTTATATCCTCCAGGCCGCCTGAAGATGTAATTCTGAATGAACTTACCACATCGCCCTGGACATTGTTAAACCGCGCCTTAGAAGGATAGATAATATTTCTGGCTACATAGCTATATAGATATTTAAGCGGAGCTCCTCCCTGCTTTTTCGTACTGTCACTAGCCGTGGTGTCTCCTAGTATCTTCTTAGCGGAGCTAATTATGGAAGTTCCAGCTTCGCCGGCAGAAACTACATTTATTTCGTTGATCTTATTTGTTATTTTTTCCAGAGAATTATACCTGTCTATTGTTGCCGACGAGAAAATTATCATACAAAGGAAAAGAGGGGCGGAAAGGCCATATTTTATCAGGGCAATCCTTTGTGATTTGGATTTATGCAGCATCCGGATTCTCAGCTTTAACAGAGACTCATTGTAAAAATTATTAGAAAGGCCTGATGGTGAAACACCAAAGGCTGTGCTAAGAAGCAGCAATGAATATTCCGATTTGTCGGCTTTTGTTTTTGCCGCTGCTTCATCTGCAATAAATTCGTGAATAAGCTTCACCGCTTTTTTATATACATATACGATCGGGTTGAACCAGTTAATTATGGATATTACCTCGAAAAGTACTACGTCTGCTGAATGTAACTGGCGCACGTGTACCACTTCATGCTTTAAAATGGAATGCCGGTCGGGCAGGTCATCCGGAACTACAATACGACCAAAAAATGAGTAAGGTTGGTGCCCCTGGTCAGGCCGTTGCCGGCAAACCTGTAAGAAGCGGATAATGAATCTTGATAAGAATATAGTTAAGCCGGTCAGGTATGCGATCAAAAGCCAGTTGACGCCGGCCTGCTCGACGGCCTGGTCGGTATTGGCTGTAAAATATAAGACATTAAGAGAGTCGGCTGCCTGGTACACCTTTTCGTTTACGAAAAGCGTGCGTACCCACTCCGCATCTGTTAGCGGTATTAAAAAAGCGAGAATACCGGAGCTTATAAGATAAATCCTGTTTAACTTAAAAAAAGTTTCGTTCCTGAGGAATGCAAAATAGAACGCATACAGGATGATCAGATAAATGTTAGTTTGAATAAGATAGTTGGCCCATGTCATGGTTTCTTATTTTTTAGGTCCTTGATTAGTTTTAATATCTCATCTGCTTCCTGCAGATCTATCTTTTCCTTCTTCACAAAGAAGGAAAACATTTTCTCAACAGAATTACTGAAATAATTGGTAAGCAGCTTTTCTGTAGCGAAGCTTTTATACTGCTCTTTGCTTACAAGAGGGAAATATTGGTGGCTTTTTCCAAATGCCTCATGATCGACAAAGCCTTTAGTCTCTAGTATTCTGATGATCGTAGAGACGGTATTGTAGGCAGGCTTGGGCTCAGGAAGTTCATCAATCACATCTTTTACAAATCCTTTTTCAAGTTGCCATAATATCTGCATAATTTGCTCTTCCGCTTTTGTTAATTCTTTCATTCCCATTGTGTTTATTGTTTACAGTAAATATACAACTACTGTATTAGTTTTACAACTATTATTTTAGTTTAATTGTTTCAGAAACTTATATTTCCCTTTTCTGTTGTCTGTAAGCTTTTAAATACTCACATTTAAATATGACGATAACTTTTCATGGTGCAGCCCGTTGTGTTACAGGTAGCAAGCATTTAATAAAATTAGATAACGGAACACAGATACTACTTGACTGCGGGATGTTTCAGGGAATGGGCGGAGAAACAGATGATTTAAATGGTCATTTTGGTTTCAATCCTGCTAAGGTAGATTACCTTATATTGTCACACGCTCATATTGATCACTGCGGACTCATACCCAGGATGGTCGCAGAGGGATTTAAAGGGACGATTTTCAGCACGGCGCCCACTATGGACCTGGCCAGGATCTTGTTAAATGATTCTGCAGGGATCCAGGAGCAGGATACTGAATTCATGAACGAAAACAGGGAGAAGAGGGGTTTGCCATCGCTTAAGCCTCTTTATACAGAAGATGACGTGATGGAGGCCATGCGCTTGTTTAAAATTGTAGACTACAACGAAGACTTTGAAATTGAGCCGAGGGTGACGTTGCGCTTTACAGATGCCGGGCATATTATCGGTAGTGCGGCTGTTCATCTTTCTATCCTCGAGAAAGGTAAATTTACCAGGCTTACGTTTAGCGGGGATGTTGGACGGTATGAGGATCTCCTTTTAAGAAGTCCTCAAGCCTTTGATCAATCTGACTATATTATCATTGAATCGACCTATGGAGATTCTTACCATAAAGACTTGGAGCCATTGGAAGGGCAACTGCAGGAGATCATCCATCAAACATGCAAATTAAAAGGAGGTAAGCTGATTATTCCGGCATTTAGCGTCGGTAGGACCCAGGAGCTGCTGTATGCCCTTAATTCACTTGAGCTCAAAGGAAGTTTGCCTGATGTTCCTTATTATGTAGACAGTCCGCTTTCAGAAAAGGCGACGCAAGTGTTGAAAGAGCATCCGCAGGTATATAACCGGGATGTGAAAGAGGTGATGACCCAGGATCATGATATATTTAAATTCAAAGGACTGAAGTTCATTCAATCAGCAGGCGAATCCCGCTCGTTGAATGATGATCCTCGTCCTTGCGTGATTATATCATCATCCGGTATGGCAGAAGCTGGCCGGGTAAAGCATCATATTCGAAATAACATAGGGAATGAAAAGAACACCATTCTGATGGTGGGCTACTGCGAACCTTCGTCTTTAGGAGGCGAGCTGAGCAGAGGGAAGAAAGTGGTCTCTATTTTTGGGGATGAATATGATGTTCGCGCTGAAGTCCGCGTGATCAGATCAATGAGTGCACACGGTGATTGTAACGACCTTCTGAAATTTCTTTCCTGTCAGGATCCTTCTCTTGTTAAAAAGGTTTTCCTTGTGCATGGCGAATATGATGTACAAACGAAGTTTATGCAACGGCTTAATGAAGCTGGATTCAGTGAAGTTCGGATTCCCGGGCAGCATC